>JAJKIB010000146.1 GCA_021154745.1 Mycobacterium sp. | reverse complement strand
TTGCGCCGATGGGACGCGCCACGGGCCAAGGCGGGCGGCACCCAGCGAACCGTTGCGGGCACCATACGCATCGACGACGTCGCCGAGCATCCGGGCAGCTACCGCGTGACTGCCGCGCAGGCGCGCGCAGCGGGATATCCGGACGCCAAGACCGCGCAGAAGGAACTCGACCGCCGCCCGGCCAAGCACACGTATCTGATTGCGGTGTCATACCTGGCGCCCGACGAGCGACCGGAATTGGCCGCCGACGATCGGCTGTCGACCGCGGACGTCGACGCAATAACCACGCGTCTGGATCGCTGGGACGCCTCGGCCGAAAAGCCATGGACGCGCGAGTATCTCGAGATGATCGGCGCCAACGAGGCGGTGCGGGCACCGGATCTGGCGGCCCGCGTCGGACTGGACGTGCCACGCTTCAAGCGCCGCGTGCGTCAGCTCAAGGCACTGGGCCTGACCATCAGCCTCGACGTTGGTTATCGACTGTCGCCACGCGGCAGGGCATTCCTACAGCATTAGGAGTCTTCGACAGGCGGACGGCCGCCGCCGTCGCGGGATAGTGGACTTGCCACGAGAGTGATGAGCGATAACGCCAGGCTTGCACCGCAGGTCAGCAAGTTGTCGCTAAGAGACGGGCACACGCGGTCTTCCTACAAAGGACCTGCGCGGCGCCATATCTCAGTTGTCTCCTAGTCGTCGAGGCTTCCCATGGTCAGGTTGACGGTCGTTCCCGTCATCCCGCTTGCCTTGTCGGACGCGATGAACACCGCCGTGTTCGCCATCTCCTCGAGCGCCATGAGCCGTCGCGGATGGGTCCTGCTCGCGAGGAATTCTTGCCACTGCTCCCAGGTCATGCCCGATGCCTTGGCACGGGGCTCATACGCATCCCGGATCGTGCGTGTCTCCGGCATGCCCTGCGGTCGCAATCCGACCACGCGAATGCCGTGGGGCGCGAGCTCGGCCGACAAATCTCTAGTGAGCGCCTCCTTGGCTGCCATCGCAGGACCGTAGCCGCCCACCAATGGCAGGCCGGTCCGCGAGTGCAATGCGGTCACGGTCATGATCACCCCGGACCTTTTGGGAATCATGCGCCGCGCTGCCAGGCGCGCGGTCAGGAAGTACGACGTCGTATAGCTCGTGATGGGCTGCGAGAAATGTTCGACATCCAGGTCGAGCAGCGGGACACCGAGGATCTCGGCGTTGGGGATGCCGACCGCGTTGAACGAAATATCGACACGGCCCGCCGAATCGATCACCGACTGTAGATGCGTGTCAACGGCCTGTTGGTCAAGCGCATCCACCTCCGCCGCCACCGCTGATCCGCCCGCCGAAACGATGTCGTTGGCGACCGCATCGACCGATGCCCGGTCGCGCCCCGTGAGGAAGACCCTGGCTCCTTCATGCGCAAAGGCGCGTGCGACGGCACCGCCGATGCCACCGGACGCCCCGTAGATCACCGCATTTTTGTTCTTCAGCATCATGTCTGGGTAGACACCGCGGTATCGGCGGATTGGGCGCCCGCCAACCGCCTACTTTGACCGCCGGCCGGTGTCTATACATAAGTGATGACGACGGATTTGGTGGCCAGGGCGCGCGCCGGCGACAGCGACGCGTTCCGGCAGCTGACGCAGCCACATCGCCGTGAGCTGCAAGTGCATTGCTATCGGATGCTCGGATCGGTGCAGGACGCTGAGGATGCCGTGCAGGAGACGCTGCTGTCCGCCTGGCAAGGTCTTGCCGGGTTCGAGGGACGCGCCTCGATCCGTACTTGGCTCTACCGGATTGCAACCAACAGATGTCTGAACGCGCGCCGGTCGGCAAGCCGACGCCCGGGCAAGGAGTGGGATATGCCCGCGGTTGAACCGCCCGAGCCGACCGGTTTCAGTGAAATCCCTTGGCTTGAGCCGTATCCCGATTCGCTACTCGAGGGTGCGATCGAGGTCGGGCCCGAGGCCCGCTATGCGCAGACCGAGGCCATTTCGCTGGCCTTCGTGACCGCTCTTCAAGTGCTGCCGCCTCGCCAGCTCGCCGTACTCATCCTGCGCGACGTGCTCGGGTTCCACGCCAGCGAGGTGGCCGACATGCTCGACACGACTGTCGAATCGGTCAACAGCGCCCTCAAGCGGGCGCGCGCCACCATGCCGCGTCGACAACCGACCGATGGGCACCAACCGGCTCCCGCTGCTAACTCGACATCGGAGCAGGCGGTGGTGACTGAGTTCGTCCGCGCGTACGAGTCCGGGGACGTCGACGGGCTCGTCGCGCTGCTCACCACCGACATCTTCGTGTCCATGCCGCCGATTCCCCTGGAATACCGGGGCGTCGACGTGGTGTCGCGGCTGTTCGCCGCCATCTTCGGTTCGGGCAGGAGGGTTGACCTCGTGCCGACGCGCGCAAATGGTCAACCGGCGTTCGGCGCGTATCTTCGCGCCGGTACCGGCATTCGGCATGGAAGCGGTCTGTTCGTCCTGACGCTCACCGGCGACAGGATCTGCGCCTTCACGCGCTTCGACAGCGGCGTGCTGCCGTGGTTTGGGCTGCCGCGATCGCTTCCCAGCAGATAGGTTCTGCGACTGTGCAGCTTGCCCTGACTCCCGATGGACGTTGGGAATTTGCGACCGCGGACCTAGTCTCGGCGGCAAGCGCAGCGGGCTTCACCGCGGTCGGCATCAATGCCAACCGGGTCGACGCCGCAGCCGTCGACGCCTACGCGGCGGCCGGGGTTCGCTGCCACGAACTGCTCGCGTTTGTGGTCAGCGATGACGAATCAGCCACGATGACAAGCGCCGAGCAATTGGCCGACCGTGCCCCGACGATCGGCGCGGAGTGGGTGCTGACGGTCTTCACCGGGAAGGCGCCACCGGAACGAATTCAGCGCTACGCCAAGATGTTCGACGATGTCGGCGCGGGCATGGCGGTGGAATTCACTCCACTGGGCGCGATTCCGTCGATCCGTGACGGCATGGACGTCGTTCGGGCCGCGAGCCGCGGCGGGCATGCCGGCCTGATGATCGACTCATGGCACTTCTGCTTCAGTGACAACACGTGGGACGACCTGGCGGCGGTGCCAGTCGATGACCTTGCGTATCTGCAGTTCACCGATGCGCTGCAACCGGAGTATCGAGAGCGCATGATCCGCGAAAGCCTGCACCGTCGCGCTCTTCCCGGCGAGGGCATTCTGGAATTGCATCGCTTCGCCACAACGCTGCTCGACCGCGGCTGGGACGGCACCGTCAGCGTCGAGGTGCTCAGCGCGCAACTGCGCGAGCTACCCGTCGACGTGTTAGTCGAACGGCTGTACACCACGACCGCCGCGTACTGGAGCTGAACCGTCGACGTCGGAGATTGCCGACGATCACTCGTGCGACCAGCGCGGGATCCAGCAACCTAGTCGGCGGGTCGACGAGGCTGGCCACCCGGTAGAACCGCTCGGTGAGCACGATGTCGCGCTCTGCGGCCTTCCGCGCCTTGTTCATGGTCCAGATCATCAGGCGCGTTCGCAGGGAACGCCGTCGGCCCACGGATGACGGAACGCGGTCGTTGGACTGGTTCATCGCCCACGCCGGGCCAATGTGCCTGGCGGCGGCGCGGAAGAACCGCTGAGGCTCCTCTGATCCGTCACGCAAATATTCTTGCAGCGCAACGGCTTCCAGAGCAGCCATCGTCATGCCTTGCCCATAGATGGGGTTCAGGCTGCACAATGCATCGCCGATCACCAACAGGCCGGCCGGAAATTGCGGCATGCGGTCATAGCGTCTCCAGACACCGAGCGTGTTGCGGAAGATCGCAACGTCGCCGAGCGGTTCTGCGGACCGCAGCCCTGTCAGCATGGCGCGAGGCATGCATCGCTCGGCCAACGAGAGCATGCCGGCGAAGTTGGTAGGTGGCTCACCGTCCGCCGCCGATGGGCCCACCGTCAGAATCCAGGTGTCGTTCTCATAGGCCAACAAAGCGGCGCGGGGCAAGCCCTTCCCCGGCGAGATCATCACCATCTTCTCGGCTATCGCCCCGGCAGGGATGCGCAGCAATTGACTCGAGTAGGCCCAATTCGTTACAGAACGCTGTTCGGCGGGCCTGCCATAGCCCAGCGTCTCGAGAAACGCTGGTGTGCGCGCGCCCCGTCCCATCGCGTCGACAACAAGATCGGCATTCAGGGCTGTCCTCTCCCCCGTATCGCGATTGGTCAAGAGAACGCCGGTGACTCGATCTCGGGCCATCACGGTCGGCGCTGTAACGTCGTGGTGGTCAACGAATTTCACGTTGTGCAGCGCGGCCACCCGCCGTCGAACGTGAAACTCGACGAACGGCCGGCTCGCCAGGTGGAAGACGAGCGCCGCCGGATCGGCGAACTTCTCCGAGCGGTTCAGCCCATACGGGCCGATGCGCGTGTAGACGCGGGACAGATCGCCCTCGTCGACGACGCCCGCGCCCGCATCGACGAGTTCATCCAGTATTCCGGGAAAGAACTGGTCGAGCAGCTGGCAGCCGCGACTCAGGAAGCTGTGCAGGTGCCGTCCCTGTGGGATGCCCTTGCGCTGAATCGGGCTGTCCGGCAATCGGTCTCGCTCGACAACCGTGACGTCTTCGTAGAACTCCGAGAGCACCCGGGCAGCGAACAGGCCGGCCATGCCGGCTCCCAAGACAACGGCATGCGTCATGGCGGGCACTCTACACACAAATTAAGTGAATGGTAAGGGCTAGTCTTAGAGTTTCCTTAAGCCAGCAGCGCGTGAACGTGCGCGTTTGTACAGGAATTGCCGGCGTGTCGACGTGCAGACACGCACGCTCGCGGAGATCAGGCAGCGAGCTCGTCGATGATCGAGTGGATGAACCGCATCTTGTTCAGCACCGCCGGGGGTAAGACGAACGGGTAGAGATCGTCTCTGCCCATCGACCGGTTGATCATGTTCAGCGCCCACGACAGCGGCAGCCACATGTCGATGATCGCGTCAAATCCACTGGGGCCCAAGGCCCGCCGTTCGAAGGTCGCGGCGGCCGGCGCGAAGCCGAACGCGGCGGCGGTATCGAGTGTGTCGCGGATGTGCAGGTAGTGCGCGAACGTCTCGGCCCAATCCTCGGCGGGATGCATCGTCGCGTAGGACGACACGCGGTTGTCCTCCCAGCCCGCCGGCGCACCCTCGTTGTAATGGCGGTCCAACGCCTCCTGGTAGTCGGTGTTCGGGTCGCCGAACAACTCGCGGAACCGCTGCGAGTACGTCTGTGATGGCTCGACGAGCCGGTAGAAGTAGTAATGGCCGATCTCATGGCGGAAGTGACCCAGCAGCGTGCGGTAGGGCTCCTCCATCGCGACGCGTAGCTGTTCGCGGTGCACGTCGTCGCCCTCGGCGAGATCCAGTGTGATCACACCATTGTGGTGACCGGTGAACACCTTCTCCTGCTCACTGGACAGCAAGTCGAACACCAAGCCGTACTGCGTGTCCTCGTCGCGTCCGACGATCGGCAGCTTCAACTCGTGCAGTTCGGCGATCAACCGCCGTTTGGCTTTCTCGGCGGCGGCGAATGCCGCCAGCGCCTTGGTGTCGGAGTCGTTGGGCCGGGTTCGGGTGAGACGGCAGGACGCGCACAGCTGCCTGACGGGCCCCTTTTTAACGAGCCAATTGCACTCGGCCAGATAGAGGTTTGCGCACAGCTGGTACTGATTGGAGTCGACGGCCCCGCCGTGGTCGCTCGCCTCCCCCGGCGCTATCACCAGCAGCGCCACATCGTCGAGCGAGAAGCCAAGGGCACTACCGCAATTCAGGCAGAGCGAGTTCTCAAAGGCAAGGTGCTGGCCGCAGTTCGGGCAGATGAAATCACGCACGCAGCACGCCACCCTCGTAGGGCGCGACGTCGACGGCGACGTCGATCATGCTGGTCTCCGATTCGGTGTAGATGATCCCGCGCAATGGCGGCACATCCGCGTAGTCACGGCCGAACGCGACGATGATGTAGCGCTCGTCGACCATCTGGTCGTTGGTTGGATCCAAACCCAGCCATTGGTTTTGCGGCGTCCACACCGACGCCCATGCGTGCGTCGCGTCGATGCCGATCATGCGTTCCTTGCCCGGCGGCGGGTCGGTCGCGAGGTAACCGGACACATAACTGGCCGCGAGCCCGTTGGCACGCAGGCAGGCGATCGCCAACCGCGCGAAGTCCTGACATACCCCTTCGCGTGCCGCCAAAACGTCGTTGACCTGCGTGGACACCGTCGTCGACCCGGATCGATACGTGAAGTCGGAATAGATTCGCGACGTCAGATCGTGCAGCACCTCGATCAGCGGCCGGCCTGGCTCGAAAGTCGGTGCGGCATAGGCACGCAACTCGTCGGTGATCTCCGGCGGCTGCAGGTCAAGGGTGAACTCGGTGGCCAGTGCGCCGTCGACACCGACGGGCCGCGCGATCTCCCACGGCGCCCGCGCCGACCCACCGCCGTAGAGCTCCGGCGGCGGTGGATCCACCTCGACCACCGAATTGCTGGTGATCGACAACGTGTTGTGACGCTCGGTGACGTGGAAGTACGAACTGATGTTGCCGTAGACGTCACGGCTGGTGGAGCTGTCGGCCGCTTCGGGTTCGATGATCAGTTCGTGCGACAAGCACCGCTGACGTCCGGAGTCGCGGGGAATCAGGAAGCCACGGCCGTAGGAGCTGGTGACGACGTCGGAGTAGCGGTACACCGTGCGGTGCGTGACCTGATAGCACCGGCTGGAATTCGAGGCGATAGGCCCGTCGGTCACGGAACAACTCTGAATGCGTCGGGACCCCAGAGATGCTGCATGCCACCCGGCAGCGATAGGTGGGTTGCGGTGATGAGGCCGGAAAGCTCACGCAGATCGCGGTGCATCCCGTCGAGCAGGTCGGCGAGCTCGGCCCGCTTGCCGCCGGCGGTCACCTGTTCCAGGTCGGCCGGGTCGAGGCGACGCAGCTTGGTGGCGATCTCGTCGACCAGCCGCTCAGGCCGCGACGATCCAGATGATCCCGGCAGCGCCTTCAAGTTCGCCCGTAGCCGCTCGAGTTGGTAGACCAGCGAGCGCGGGTTCTCGGTGTCGAACAAAACCAGCTCCGCCACGGCAGCCACACTAACCTTGCCCAGCATCCGCCGCCGATAGATGACCGACGATTCGCAGGCGATCAGCGTCGACTCGGTGATGGTTTGCTCCGCACCATGACTGCGGACCGTCGTCAACGTCGCACGTAGTAGCGCCGTCAACGCCAAGCCCCGCTCGATTCGTTTGCCGGTATCCATCATCGTCCAACCGACGTCCTGCACCATCGACTCGGCCGCGACGCCGGAAAGTGCCAGCATTCCCGCCAGCGTCAGGCTGTTCGTCGACGACAGGAACGCGTCGCCCTCCGTTTGCGATTCTGGCGGTGAATCCGGTGCGTGCAGTAGGGCGCGCTCGACCGCCGCCAGCACCATCCAGGTGTCGTTGGACATCTGGTCGCGCACGGCGCGGGCGGCCAACCCCAGCCGTTCGACCGACTGCGCCAGCGACCCGGAGCGGTGGCGGTCGGCTGTCAACGCCCACAGCGTGGTCTGGGCAGTCGCGACCATCTCCGCGTAGTCGCCGCCGGCGCCGGTGTCGGTCCCGGTGATGTGTCCGAGTGTGGCGAGCAGCACCGGAACACATTCGCTGCCTTCCATCTCGCGGCGGTAGCGGTATTCGTGGTAGCGCTCGCGGGTGACGGTGAGCAGCCGCGCCATGTTCTCGGCCCGTTCGGCGTAGCGGCCCATCCAGAACAGGTCTGACAACACACGCGGCGAACTGACGGCGTGCGTCGGGCTGGGAGTCATTGCGGGGAGTTCGACCGCGCTGGGAATCCGCTCGACGGTGACACGTGTCGACATGCGCACCCAGATATCCTTGGCTGCAACGGAATTCAACCGGTAGGCGGCATTACCCGGGGCCAGTAGGTAGCCGAGGCCGCCGATCATCGGCGCGTAGCCGCCACGCTGCGACACGGTGAACAACCGCATGCCGACGCTCGCCGACGACAGCCCGCCCTGGTAGTAGTCGGTGGGCGCCGACGAGAACTGCGGCAGTTCCTGGCCGACCCACTGCCATGGCGTGGCTTCGATGCGCGCAGCCAACGACTCTCGTTGTTTGACCGACAATCCCGGCCCGACGATCTGATCGCCGCCCGTTACCGGCTTGATCAACAACGACGACAAGTTGCTCAGTAGGTGAGAGCGCTCCGTGTTGATGCCGCCCCAGTACAGCGGCGCCGTCTGCAGCAGCGGCGTCTCCCCCAGCAGGCGCTCGGCGAGTTCGGGCAGAAAGCGAAGCAGCCCAGGGCTTTCCAAGATCCCGCTGCCCAACGTGTTGACGACCGTCACCGCACCGCGGCGCAACACCTCGACTAGGCCGACCACGCCCAACCGCGAATCTGCGCGCAAGTCCAGCGGATCGGCGTATTCCGCGTCGACCCGGCGCAGCACGACGTCGACGCGCTTGAGCGTGCCCATCGACCGCATCCACAGCTTGCCGTCGCGGACCACCAGGTCGGCGCTTTCCACCAGCGGGAAGCCCAGCACGCTTGCCAGGTAGGCCTGGTCGAACGCGGTCTCGGAGTGGATGCCGGGACTGAGCACCACCACCACCGGCTCCTCGGCCGACTCGGGAGCCGCGTCGATCAGCGCCAATCGCATCGCCTGCGCCCACGGTGAGGTGGGCCGCGGCCCGATCCGCTCGTACAGGTCGGGAATCGCGTGCGCGACCACTCGCCGGTCGGCCAACGCGTAGCCCGCCCCCGACGGAGCCTGGGTCCAGTCTGCGTTCACATGGAAGGTGCCGTCGGCGGCGCGGCTGATGTCACAGCCGTGCAGGAACAACTGATGCCGGCCGGGAACCTCGATGCCGCACGCAGCCCTGACATAACCCGGGTGTGTGAACAGCAGCTGGGGCGGCAGCACTCCACTGGTCACCGCGTGGCGCGGCCCGTACAGATCTGTCAGCACCGCGTCGAGGAGTCGCGAGCGTTGCACCAGACCGGTTTCCAGCGTGTCCCAGTCGGCAGAGGAAAGCAACAGCGGCAGTGCATCGAGGTGCCACGGACCCGGCTCCGCGGTGCCGTCGCCATTGGTGACTGCGTCGCCGTGCTGGTCGACCTGGATGTAGGTGATGCCGTCGTTGTCGACCAGGCCGCGCACGATCGACCGCAGTTGGTTCAGTCCCCCGCGGCCTCGCTCGCCAACACATTCGGCGAGTTCCTGCCAGGCGGGGCGGACATTGCCTGCCGCGTCGATGAATTCGTCGTATCCCGTGCCGGCACGTTCGCCGCGGACAGCGAACAGCGCCTGCTGGGCACGCGCGGTGCGATACCGGGCGAGCAGGTGGTCGATGTCGTGCGTATCGGGTGCGGGAAGAGCCATCATGCTTTTCCAAGGCAACGGACTGGGCCTTCGGGCGGCGTCGGAGATACGACCGCACGCACAGCCGAGAAGAATCTGTGGTCGGAGTCGAAGCAAACGGCTTCAGCTGTCAGAGATGTCACCACTGCAGAACGGTACGCACCCGTCGCAAATCCAAGATGCCCGGCGGGCCTATGTCGGTGGACTGCCGTGCCTGCTTCTCGCGGATGTCCGACAAATCCACCTTTCCTGGGGTGAATCCCGTCGCGTCGAAGCGGCGGCCGCGCCGCGACTCTGCCTCCACGGCGTTGACCGGCGGATTGTCGTAGGAGCGGCCCCCTGGGTGCGACACGTGGTAGGTGCAGCCGCCGCGCGACACCCCTGTCACCGTGTCGACCAGCTCGAAGCGCAGCGGCCCGTCGACGGTGATCGTCGGGTGCAACGCGCTCGGCGGCTGCCAGGCTCGGAACCGAACCCCGCCGACTTGGATGTCGGGGTTGTCGGTGGCGAGCAGCGGGATCGGGTAACCGTTGGCGGTCACGACGTGGCGGTGCCGGTCCGCGCCGATCAGCCGAACCTGAATGCGTTCCACCGACGAGTCGACGTAGCGGGCGGTTCCGGCCTCGGTGGATTCCTCGCCGAGCACGTTCCACGGTTCGATGGCGCCCCGCAGCTCGATCTCCACGCCGTCGAATACCGCGGTGCCGATGCGCGGAAACCGGAACTCGGTGAACGGGTCCAGCCAGCTGGTGTCGAAGTTGATGTCGTGTGCGCGCAGATCAGCCGCGACATCGGCGATGTCGTGAATCAGGAAGTGTGGCAACAAGTATCGACCGTGCAGGTTGGCGCCGTGGCGAATCAGCGGCGCCCGCAGCGGCTCGTCCCAGAACCAGGCCACCAGCGATCGCACCAGCAACGACTGCACCATCGCCATCTGATGGTGCGGCGGCATCTCGAAGCCACGCAGCTCCAGCAGCCCCAGCCGTCCGCGCGCGCTGTCGGGGCTATACAGCTTGTCGATGCAGAACTCGGCGCGATGCGTGTTGCCGGTGATGTCGGTGAGCAGGTGACGCAGCGCACGGTCGGTGATCCACGGCTTCGCGGTACCCGGCTTCAACGTCAGCCGCGCGATCTCGGCGAAGGCGATTTCGAGTTCGTAGAGCGCCTCGGCTCGGCCCTCGTCGACGCGCGGCGCCTGCGACGTGGTGCCGACGAACCGGCCGGCGAACAGATACGACAGCGACGGGTGGCGCTGCCAGTAGGTCAACAGCGACACCAGCAGGTCGGGGCGGCGCAGCAGCGGCGAATCGGCGGGCGTGATGCCCCCCAGCGTGATGTGGTTACCCCCGCCGGTGCCGCCATGTGTGCCGTCGACGTCGAACGACTCGGTGGACAACCGGGTCAGCCGCGCCTGCTCGTAGAGGGTTTCCAGCTGCTGCTTCTGCTCCGCGAAGCTGGCCGTGGGGGCGACATTGACCTCGATGACGCCGGGGTCGGGCGTGATCGACATCGAGGTCAGCCGCGGGTCCGGCGGTGGCCCGTAGCCCTCGATGACCAGCGGACAATCGGCCTTGGCGGCGGCGGCCTCAATCCGGGTGACCAGGTCGAGGAAGTGTTCCAGCTCTTCGGTCGGCGGCATATAGATGTAGAGCAGCCCCTGGCGGATCTCGGCGACCATCGCGGTGGTGGGCACCGATTCGTCCTCATCGACCACGGCATCGTCGGGCTGGGGATCGACGGCCAGGTCGCCATGTCTGACCAGCGGATCGGCCTCATACGAGGGCCGCGGCGGGTGCCAGCTGATGGATTTCAGCGGCAGCCGCAGCCCGGCCGGCGAATCGCCTTCCAACAGCACGATGCGCCCGCGGCGCAGCTGCCAGTCGGCGCTGGCCCACCCTGAGTCGTCGTCGCGGCGGTGCAGCGGCAGCACATAGGCGGCCGGCTCGGTGACGGACTCCTCGAGGCGGGACAGCAGCACGGCGCGGGCATCGGCCGCATCGGCCTCCAAATCGTCTGCCGCCGCGACAGGTTCGCCTTCGGGTTGCCGAACCGCGCCGGCGAGCCGGCCCAGCGCGTCTTCGTAGGCCGGCCGCACCTGCGAGGCCGGCAGGCCGAGGCCGTCGGCGATCGCACCCAGCACCTGCTGGCCGACGTCCGGCGCGATCATCGTGTATTCGACTCCGGACTGCCACGGGTCCGCCAGCAGCGCCTCATCGGTCCACAGCGGCTGGGCATCGGTACGCCAGTGCAGCCCAATCTGCCAGCGCGGCAAGGGTTCTCCGGGATACCACTTGCCATCACTGCGCTGCACCAGTCCATGCGGCGCCCACAGCTTCTTCAGCCGCGCCGCCAGCGCGGAGGCCCGCTCACGTTTGTGCGGGCCGTCGGCGTCGGTGGTCCACTCGGGGTCCACCTGGTTGTCGATCGAGACGAACGTCGGCTCACCGCCTACGGTCAGTCGCACGTCGCCGGCGGCGAGCCGCTGGTCGACGCGGGCACCGAGCGCGCAGATCGCGCCCCATGCCGCCTCGGTGTAGGGCAACGTGACGCGGGGATCCTCGTGCACGCGGGTGATGACGTTGGAGAAGTCCAACGTGGTCTCGCACGGCTCGGTCGCGCCCGTGATCGGCGCCGCCGACTCGGGATGGGGCGTCGCCGACAGCGGGATGTGACCTTCTCCGGCGAACAGTCCCGACGTCGGGTCGAGCCCGATCCAGCCCGCGCCGGGGATGTACACCTCGGCCCAGGCGTGTAGGTCGGTGAAGTCGGCGGCGGGTCCCGACGGCCCGTCGAGCGCCTCCACATCGGACGTCAACTGCACCAGATAGCCGGACACGAACCGGGAGGCCAAGCCCAGCTGCCGCAGGATCGACACCAGCAGCCACGCCGAGTCGCGACATGAGCCGATCCCCGTGCGCAGCGTGAAATCCGGTGTCTGCACACCGGGTTCCATTCGCAGGCTGTAACCGACGTCTGCGTTCACCGCACGGTTGAGCGCGACCAGGAAATCGATGGTGCGGGTGCCGGGAGTGACCGAGAAATTCTTCACCCACGCCTGGGCGAGGTCGCCGGGTCCTGAGCCTTCGTCGACCTCATCGACCGGGCGAAGATAGGGCTTGAGGTCGTCGGCCAGTGCCTTGGAGTATTCGAAGGGGAAGGTCTCGGCCCAGTCCTCGATGAAGAAGTCGAATGGGTTGATGACCTTCAGGTCGGCGATCAGCCCGACGGTGATTGTCAGGCTGCGGGCACGGGTCGGAAACACCAGACGAGCCAGGAAATTGCCGAACGCGTCCTGCTGCCAGTTGATGAAGTGATCGGCAGGCTCGACCTGCAGCGAGTAGGCCTCGATCGGGGTTCGCGAGTGCGGCGCGGGGCGCAGCCGAACGACGTGCGGATACACCTCCACCAGCCGATCGAACGTGTAGCTGGTGCGATGCTCCAGCGCCACCTTGATGCCCACGCTGCGATCACATCACACCGGCCGCGCTCCTGCCTGTTGGCGGTGGTCGACGAGCTGTCGTAGCCATAGCACCAACACCCCGGCCAGCACGATCCCGACCAGGTTCACCGCCAGCTGTGCGGCGGATTGGGCTGCGACGGCCCAGTCGCCCACCGTCGCCGCCACGACGGCGAAACCGGCGGCCGGAACCGTCGTGACCGAGATGAAAACGCCGACCAGCGCAGCCGATTTCGCGGAAACCAACGACAACATGCCTGCGGCTCCGGCGAACAACGCGACCACGAACGACAGCGGTCCGACCTGGAAGATGAAGTCGACCTCTGACAGTTCGCGGGTGCTCCCGAAGGAGATCCAACCGACGGCCTCCCCGGCCAGCACACCGAGTGCTGTGACGAGCATCGCGACCGGGAAGCCGACCAAGAGTGCCGCCGCAGCGCGGCGGGAGAGATACATCCGTCGCCGCACCAGTGCCACGGCCAGCGCCGCCAGCGGGCCGAACTCGGGTCCCACCACCATGGCCCCGACCACCGTCACCGGCGAGTCGTTGACCACGCCGACCGCGGCGATCAGGCACGCCAGGCACAGGAACATCAGATAGGTGACGTTGAGCGTGGACTCCTCGCGCGTGCGCGACGCCAGTTCGTCCCAGACCACGGCGTCGGCGGGATCGCCCTCGGCGATGTCCTCCGCCCGGTACGCCCGGGCCGATAGCACCGTGTCGATGACGTCGAGGGTGATGGCCCCGCGTTCCTTGACGCCGAGCGCCTTGAGCCCGTCGATGACATCGTTGGCCGACTCCCTGGCGATGTCGGCGGTGATCTCGTCGCCCCGTGGCTCGATCGCGGCGTCGCGGTGAAAGACGATATGCGTCACACCCAGGTTCGCGGTCAGCACATCGATCACCGGCTCGCGAAGTTCGGTCGGTGCGATCACCCGTAAATGCAGCACAGTGCGCAGGCTAGCTGTCCGCGGCCAGCGCAAAAACATTGCCCGCAAGTGTGGAAATTACACACCGATGTGTTATAGATTCACATCACATCGCGCATCGACGGGCGAAACACGAGGTAACTCGGGACATTCTTGTTAATTTTCAACACAACAGGCGAATGTGAGCGTGGACGCCAAAACCCGCCGGGACCGCATCGAACGACGCGTGCGGACGCAACGCGAGATCGGCTATGCCGAGCTCGCCGCGGAGTTCGATGTCTCGCCGATGACCATCCGCCGCGACGTCGAGGCGCTCGAGATGCTGGGGGTGGTGCGACGCATCGTGGGTGGGGCGATCGCGCTGAAGGGCAAGGACTCCGAACCGTCTTTTGAAACCCGGTTGGCCAATGCGGCCGAGGAAAAACACCACATCGCCGTCGCCGTAGCCGATCTGATCGGGCCGAAGGAAACCCTGATCATCGATTCCGGGAGCACAGCTTTGGCCGTCGCCAAGTCGCTCAAGGGCCGCCAGCTCGGCCTCACGATCGTGACGCCGAGCCTGCTCGTCGCGCTGGAGTTGATTGATGAACCGGCCACCAGCGTTGTGCTCACCGGAGGCGAGCTGCGGCCGGGCGAGCTCAGCACCATCGGTCCGGCGGCGGAAGACACTTTGCGCAGCTACAACTGCGACACCTTCGTGATGGGGGTCGCCGGGATCGACGCCGAGCGCGGGATCTCCGATTACCACCAGGGCGAGAGCCAGGTGAAACGCGCCGCCAGCCGCCGCGCCGACCGGGTCATCGTCGCGGCCGACCAAAGCAAGCTCGGACGGATGACGTTCGTCAGCATCGCGCCGCTGTCGGAGATCGACATCATCGTCACTGACGGCTCGCCCGACCATCCCGCCTTGGTCGCTGCGCGCGGCGCCGGTGTCGAGGTCGTCTGCGTCGCCGGCCACAGCGAAGCCACGGCATTGTCGGAGGGCGAATCCGAGGCGGAGCAGGCGTGAGCGTCACCGTTGGGATCGACGTCGGCACCACCGGCACGAAGACCGTGCTGTTCGACCCATCGCGCGGCATCGTGGCGCAGGCATCGCGCGAGACCACGCTGCTCTCGCCGGCCCCGGGGTTCGCCGAAGCCGACACCGCGCAGTGGCTGACCAACGTGATCGACTCGATCCGCGAGGCGCGGTCACTGGCCAATGCCGGGGCTGGCGACATCGACGCCATCGCGGTGTCCGGGATGGTGCCCGCGGTGGTGCCGGTCGACGGTCGCGGCAATCCTCTGCGAAAAGCCATCCTGCAGAACGACGCCCGGGCACATCATGAGATCGGCCAACTAGCGGCGGCCCTCGCCGACGTCGACCTGGTGTCGCTCACCGGCTCGGCGCTCACCCAGCAGTCGGTCGCACCGACGGTCGTCTGGTTGGCTCACCACGAGCCCGATGTCTACGCGAAAACAGAGCATCTCGTCGGCTCGTATGACTGGGTCCTCAGCGCGCTCGGCGCCGACATCCATGTCGAGCACAACTGGGCGCTGGAATCCGGGCTGTTCACCATCGACGGCGGACTCGCGGATGCCGTGCTGCGCGCGGCCGATCTCGACGCCGACCTACTACCACCGGTACGGCACCCGGGCACTCAGGTCGGCGTTCTGAGCCCCGAGGCGGCCGATTGGACTGGACTGCGGGCCGGGACCGCGTTGATTGTCGGCGGCGCCGACCACGTGCTCTCGGCATACGCCGCCGGGGTCAATTACCCCGGCGACGCGCTGGTGAAACTCGGTGGCGCCGGCGACATCCTGGTCGCCAGCGACGCCAAGGTGACCGACGAGCGGCTCTATCTCGACGCGCATCCGGTGCCGGGCCGCTGGCTGCCCAACGGCTGCATGGCAACCAGCGGCAGCCTGATCCGCTGGTTCCAGGCACTCGTGGGTGGCGACGAACTGGCGACACTAGACGCGGAAGCCGCGCGATGCGCACCGGGCGAGGTGCTGTGCCTGCCGTACTTCCTCGGTGAGAAGACCCCGATCAACGATCCCGATCTGCGTGGGGTGTTCGCAGGCATGCACCTCGGCCACACCCGCGCCGATCTGTACCGTTCGGTGCTGGAGGCCATCGCGTTCGGTTTCCGCCACCACGTCGACGTGTTCGCCGACATCTCCATCCCGTTGACCAAGACGATGATCACCAACGGCGGGTCCAAATCCACGCTGTGGAAACAGATTCACGCCGATGTGCTGGGCATCGAACTGCACCCAGTCACGGGCCACCCCGGCGCGTCGCTCGGCGCGGCGATCATCGCGGCCATCGGCGTCGGCTCCATCGACGACTGGGCCGACGCCAACCGATTCGTGGCCTTGGGGCCGGCCGTTGTGCCGGACCCGCAGCGCAAGCAGATTTACGACGACGCCTACGCCCGCTGGCGTGAGCTCGGTGACGTCACCAAAGCGGTTTCGCACGCGATCGCCCGGAGTGCACGGCGGTGAAGACGTCACGATCAGTTGAGGATCACCCGATGAAAGGAACAGTGCCGCAATGACAACCACTACAGACAGGCGGCGGCGACCGTTCATTGTCGTTGTACTCGCCGTAATCGCGCTGCTCATCGGCGCCTGCGCCGGCGGTGGCGGGCCTGCACAACCGGAATCGACCGGCGTCGGCAACGTTCCCAAGGACACTTCCGGCACGGTGCGCATCCTGATGGAGAATGTGCCCGACACCGATATCGTCAAATCCCTTGTGCCCGAATTCAACAAGGACTATCCGAACGTCAAGATCGACATCGAGACGCTGACGTATGACCAGATGCGCGACAAACTGGTGTCGTCGTTCCAGTCCTCCTCTCCCACCTATGACCTGGTCATCGTCGACAATCCGTGGATGGTGGACTTCGCCAATGCGAAGTTCCTGCAACCTCTGGATTCCAGGGTCAAGGACACCACCGACTACGACGCGGACGACTTCTTTCCAGCGCTGAACAAGATCGCCACCGTCGACAGCGTGCGATACGGGGTGCCGTTCTACAACTACGCGCTCGGCTACCTGTACAACACCGATGATCTGACTCAGGCCCGCCAACAGGTTCCGACCAGCCTGGAGCAGCTCGTCGCAACCTCCAAGGCCCTCAAGTCCGGTAACCGCGCCGGAATCGCGATGCAACCCCAGCGGGGTTACAAGATCTTCGAGGAGTGGGGCAACTGGTTGTTCGCGGCCGGCGGTTCGATCTACAACGCGGACGGCAAGATCACGCTGAATACGCCGCAGGCCAAGCAGGCACTGAACGCCTACATCGACACCTACCGCACGGCGGCACCGCCCAACAGCCTCAACTGGGCCTTCGACGAGGCGTTCCGGTCGGTGTCGGGAGGCCAGGCCGCGTCGATGATCAGCTACAACTGGAACCTGCCCGCGCTCAACGACCCGAGCTCAGGTCCACTGGCGGGCAAGTTCAAGCTGGCGCCGATCCCCGGCGGCAAGCAGGTGCTTGGCTCGTGGAGTTGGGCCATCCCGACGAATTCCGGCGCCTCGGACGCGGCGTGGGCGTTCGCCTCGTGGATCACCGCCAAAGCGCACGATGTCGAGCGCACCGAGAAGGGCGGCGCTGCCATTCGGCAGAGCACCCTGGAGAACCCCGCGGTAGTGAATGGCACCTATGGCGCGGACTACTACAACACGATCAAGCAGATCCTGGCCAACTCGTCGCCCCTCAGTCAGGGCCCCAGCGGCGAGGAAATGATTCAGGCGGTCGGCACCGAACTCAACGAGGCGGTGGCGGGCACCAAGAGCGTCGACGACGCGCTGGCTGCCGCGCAGGCGTCCGCCGAGAAGATCCAGGGCTGAGCGCAGATGGGACCGGCCACCCCGGCGACAAGGCGACGACAATCGTGACCTTCAAGCACGGCATGGTCGCGCCACTTATCGCCCTGTTCCTCGGGGTGGTCGGCTTCCCTCTCGCTTACGCCTTCTACCTCAGCATCACCGACTACCGGCTGACCGAACGCGGTGCGCCAAACATCGTGGGCGCCAAGAACTATCTGGCTACCCTGCAGGACGGCGCATTCTGGCACGCGTTCGGAACCACGGCGCTGTTCGTAGGTGTCGCGGTCAGCCTGGAACTGGTGATCGGGCTCGCGATCGCGCTCGCGCTGCAAAGGCAGCGCTGGGCACGCGACATGACCCGTTCAATGCTGCTGGCCCCGATGTTCATCACTCCGATCGCGGTCGGGCTGATCTTCCGGTTCCTGCTCAACGATCAAATCGGTGCCATCCCAACGATGCTGCACGCGATCGGACTCGACTACGACTTCTTCGGCCCCGGCCGTGCTCTGTTCACGCTGGCGTTCATCGACGTCTGGCAGTGGACGCCCTTCATGGTGCTGTTGCTGTTGGCCGGGCTGGAATCCATTCCACGCGAACCGCTCGAGGCGGCCAGAGTCGACGGCGCCGGCGGCTGGTATGTGCTGCGTCGGGTAACGCTGCCGCTGCTGGCGCCGGTTCTCGTGGTGGCTATTCTGCTGCGCTGCCTGGACGCGATGAAGGTATTCGAGTACGTGTTCGCCACCACCCGCGGTGGCCCCGGCACCGAGACCGAAACCCTGCAGTACTTCGTCTACCAGACCGGCATTCAGTTCTTCCGGCTCGGTTCGGCGTCGTCGATGGCATTCGTGGTACTGCTGCTGGTGCTGGCGATCATCGTGATCGCCTTCCGCAGGCTCGACAAAGCGCGGCAGTCATGAAAGGCTCATTGGCGCTGACCGTTTGCCGCATCGCGCTGTTGTGGGCGGCGGCGATAACGGTGCTGTTCCCAGTGGTGTGGATAGCGCTCGCCAGCCTGAAAACCCCTGGGCAGCTCAATGATCCGTTCCTGATCTCGTTCACCCCGACACTGAACGCCTGGCGCGCAGTGCTGTCCTCGGACATCCTGGCCGCCGCCGTCCGCAGCGGGATCGTGGCCGTCACCACGGTGGTGATCAGCGTGGTTATCGGCAGCATGGGCGCCTACGCGATCGCGCGGTACCGCGCCGGTGGCACGCTGACCCGATTCGGAATGCTCGCCGCGCAGGTGTTGCCGCCTGCGGTGCTGGTCTTTCCGTTCCTCACCATGGCCTACGCGCTGCGGCTCAACGACACCATCGCGCCGGTGATCTTCGCCCACCTCAGTTTCGTGCTGCCGGTGGTGACGTGGTTTCTGATCGGCTTCTTCGAGGCCGTGCCCCGGTCGCTGGAGGAACAGGCGCTGGTCGACGGCTTCACCCGCTTTGCGGCGTTCCGGCTCGTCGTGCTCCCCCAAGTGCTGCCCGGTATCGGGGCGGCGGCGATCTTCGGGTTCACCCTGTCGTGGAACGACCTGTTCTACGGATTGATCCTCGCGCCGGGCAAGGCCGCCATCCTGCCGGTCGCCATCGCCGGGTTCAACACGTTCCGCGGCGTGCAGATCGGTTCGATGAGCGCGGCCATCCTGATCGCAGTCGTACCCGTCGTAATCGCAAGCTTTTTCATTCAGCGCAGGCTGGTGCAGGGCATCAGCGGTGGCGCAGTCAAGTTCTAGAAGGATTGGTGGCTCAGATCCATGGCAACGGTTCGATTCCGCGGCGTCAACAAGGCCTACGGGTCGACCCATGTCGTCAGCGACCTCGATCTCGAACTGCCCGACGGGTCGTTCACCGTCCTTCTTGGCCCATCCGGCTGTGGTAAGTCGACATCGCTGCGCATGCTCGCCGGCCTGGAGTCGATCACCTCGGGTGAGATCACCATCGGCGACCGCACCGTGACGAACCTGCAACCGCGCGACCGCGACGTCGCGATGGTCTTCCAGAACTACGCGCTCTATCCACATCTCACGGTGCGCGAGAACATCGCGTTCCCGTTGCGCGCCACCAAGAAGCCGCGCGCGGCCGCACTGAAGCGCGCCGACGAGGTCGCCGAGTCGCTGGGCTTGGGAGAACTGTTGGGGCGCAAGCCCAAAGAACTCAGCGGTGGCCAGCAGCAACGGGTCGCCATCGGCAGGGCCATCATCCGGGAGCCGTCGGTGTTCCTTTTCGACGAGCCACTGAGCAACCTCGACGCCAAACTGCGGGTCGAGACCCGCACCGAGTTGCTGCAGATCCAGCGCCGGCTCGGCATCACGTGCCTGTACGTCACCCACGACCAGGAGGAGGCGATGACGCTGTCGGACCGCATGGTGGTGATGCGTGGCGGCCGCATGGCGCAGGAAGGCACGCCACTCGAGGTCTACAGCGAACCGGCCGACACCTTCGTGGCCGCGTTTGTCGGCAGCCCGAAGATGAACCTCATTGACGGTGGGCTCAGCAACGGAACATTCAGCACCTCAACAGGTTTGCGGCTGGCTGTCGGACGCACTGGTACCGCAGCGGTGACGCTTGGCGTGCGACCGGACGACCTCATCCCAGCCGCCGTCGACGACGAGCGAGCCGATGCACAAGTGAAAGTCATCGAGCTGCTGGGGCCGCGAGCCATCGTGACGCTGGACGCCGCTGGCACCGAGTTGACCAGCGTCGTCGAGGCGTCGCGGCTGTCCGAGATCCGCGAAGGTGCCCCCGTCGCACTGCAGGTGCGTACGAACGCCGCCCACCTTTTCGCTGCCAACACCGGCCAAC
Source organism: Mycobacterium sp. (assembly GCA_021154745.1). GTDB lineage: Bacteria > Actinomycetota > Actinomycetes > Mycobacteriales > Mycobacteriaceae > Mycobacterium. The sequence continues at coordinate 2,960 of JAJKIB010000146.1, read as the reverse complement.
GGATCGTTGGGGCCACCGCGTGACAGAAAGCGAGACTCATCGATGACGAATACTGCTGTGGTGACCGGTGCCGGATCGGGCATCGGACGCGCAATCGCGACGCTGCTGGCGGAACGCGGCTGGCAGGTGGTCGTGACCGATATCGATGCCGATGCGGCAGACCAGGTTTCCCAGTCGCTGTCGCGCGACGCCGGCCGACGACACGAGTCGGCTCGGCTGAACGTCAGCTCGCCGGACGAGGCCACCGCCGTCGCCGACGACGTCGCAGACCGGCTCGGCCTGCACGCCTGGGTCAGCAATGCCGGCATCTCATTCATGCACCGGTTCCTCGACGCACCGGTCGAGCGCTTCGACCAGACGATGCAGGTCAACCTCAAAGGCGTGTTCGTCTGCGGTCAGGCCGCCGCACGGGCGATGATCCGTACCGGCACAACAGGATCCATCGTGAACACCGCGTCGATGGCCGGGAAACAGGGCCGGGTGCCGTTCCTTTCCGATTACGTCGCATCAAAGTTCGGTGTCGTGGGACTAACCCAGGCCATGGCCTATGAACTCGGCGAGTACGGCATCACAGTCAATTGCGTTTGCCCCGGATTCGTCGAAACCCCCATGCAGTCACGGGAACTGGAGTGGGAAGCGCAGTTACGCGGTATCACACCAGATGCAGTGCGCAAGATGATGATCGACGACACCCCACTGGGGCGGCTGGAGCGGCCCGACGACGTCGCCCGAACAGTCGCCTTCCTGCTCTCCGATGACGCCCGCTTCATGACCGGTGAGGCGCTGGCCGTCAACGGCGGCGCGTACATGGACTGACCGCATCCACAGACCCAACCCATATAGAGAAAGGCGCAACGTGACCACCACCTGGCTCGACGAGGTTTTCGGCGTCCGAAAGCCCGTCATCGCCATGCTTCATCTGGCCGCGCTCCCTGGTGATCCGGCATATGACGGTGCGGGCGGCATCGCGGCGGTCGTTGCGCGCGCCCGCGAGGAACTCGATGCGCTGCAGTCAGGCGGCGTCGACGGTGTGATGATCTCCAACGAGTTCAGCCTGCCCTACCTGACCAAGACCGAACCGATCACCGCGATCACGATGGCACGGATCATCGGTGAACTGCTGCCCGAACTGCGCATACCCTACGGCGTCAACGTGCTCTGGGATGGCCGGGCGTCCATCGATTTGGCCGTGGCCACCGGGGCACGGTTCGTACGGGAGATCTTCACCGGCGTCTATGCGAGCGACTTCGGGCTGTGGGACACGAACGTGGGTGAGGTCGCGCGCCATCGCGCCCGCGTCGGCGGATCCGACATCAAGCTGTTGTTCAACATCGTGCCGGAGTCGGCGACCTACCTCGCCGACCGAGATCTCGAATCAATCACCAGAACAACAGTTTTTGCTACCTTGCCGGACGCGATCTGTGTCTCGGGCGCCACCGCAGGGTCGCCGACCGATGCGACCGCACTACGGCAGGTGAAGAGTGCGGCCGGTACCGTACCAGTCTTCGTGAACACCGGTGTTCGGGCCGACAACGTCGCGGCCCAGTTGGAGATCGCCGACGGCGCCATCGTCGGCACCTACTTCAAGGAGAACGGCGTGTTCGAGAACCGCGCACAGCGACACCGGGTCGAGGAGCTCATCAACGAGGCGCGTGCATTTCGCAAACAGTTGACCTGAGATCGCGCAGCGGGCGTACCCTCGCGCCATAGCAAATTCACGGGGGTGAGTTATGAGTTCGATTGGCTTTGTCATACCGGTGCCGTCGGGTAAGGAGCAGGCGGACCGCGAATGGATGAGCGCGCTGGACGGGGAGCGCCGCGAGGAATACCAGTCGGCATGGAAGGACGCCGGCTTCAGGCGGCACACGGTCTGGCAGCAACAAACCCCGGACGGCACCGTGGACATCGTGTACCTGGAGGCCGACGACATACCCGCGGCCATGGCCGCCGTGACATCGTCGGACTTGCCGTTCCACCAATGGTTCCGCGAACGGGTCCGCGAGGTGCACAAGCTGGATCTGTCGCAGCAGCCGCCGCCGCAGCCGACGGTGTTGCACGACGCCACCTTCTAGTCTGTGGCGTGGCCCTGGGTGGCGATGCATGGCTCGCACAGGCGCCGAAGACGCTGAGCCGTGAAGGCCCGGCTACTGACGCTTACCGCAGCGTTGTCGTTGACCGCTGCGACTGCAGCATGCGCGCGCGGCGGCCCCTCCACGCCACCGGCCGAAAGCACGTTGCCAGTTTCTGCGCCCAACACCTCTACCTCGACTTCGGCATCACCCCGCGCTGGGCCGATGAAGATCACCGACCCGTACTCGCCGACGATCGACCCGTCGGCCTTCACGACCACGATCGACAATCCGTATTTCCCACTCACCCCTGGTACCCGCACGATCTATGAGGCAGCCAAACAGGACGGTCTGCAACGCACGACCACCGAGGTCACCCGCGACACCAAGCAGATCATGGGCGTGGACACCGTCGTCGTCCACGACACAGTCACCATCGACAACGAGCCCTTGGAAGACACCCTGGACTGGTACGCCCAGGACCGCGACGGGAATGTCTGGTATTTCGGCGAAGCCACCAAGGAATTCAAGGACGGCACGGTGGACACCGCTGGATCGTTTGAGGGCGGCGTCAACGGTGCGCTCCCCGGCATCGTCATGCCGGGGCACCCGCAGATCGGCGATCAGTACCGACAGGAGTATGCCAAGGGCGTCGCGGAGGATATCGGCGAGATCCTCAGTCTCACCGGCAGCGAAACCACCCCTCTCAGCGGGCCCGTTAAGGACCTGTTGATCACCAAGGACTCCGATCTGCTCGATCCCGCCGGTCCGGGCGAGAACAAGTACTACGCCCGCGGCATCGGGCTGATCCTCACCGTACAAACGACAGGACCGCCTGAGCGCGACCAAGCCATCGCCGCCGAAAAGTTCTGACATGACTGCGCTCGACGG
>JAJKIB010000145.1 GCA_021154745.1 Mycobacterium sp. | reverse complement strand
TGCCCGCTTGCGGAGCTGCAATAGGAGGTCGTTGCTCTGCGGGCTCCACACCTTGTGCGGACTGGCGACGACTGTCTTCCCGTCTTCGATGTAGGTTTTGAACTCATCGAGCCAATCGGCGCCGGACCCGGTAAATCCCTCAAGCGTCAGGGCGCCAGTACGTGCAAAAGTGTTGCTATGGAATTCATCTGACTCCAGTGGGCCGTTGAACAGCCAGGTGTGGTCGGTCGGGTAGAAGTAGTGCGGCGAAACGAACACGCCGAAGTCTGACTTCTTGGCCGCCGCGAAGATGTCCAGCAAGTGCTCGACCGTCTTGTTCTGTGTCACGCTGGCTCCGACGCTGTCCCAGTTCTTACCCGTGGGGCTCAGCACGTCGTTTTGAGGATCGATGACGACGACTGCGGTGTCGTTGCGGCTGTACTTCATATCTGGACCTCTCCGCCATCGACGAACAGCTCTGCGCCCGTCATGAAGCTGCTCTGGTCGGAGGCGAGAAATACTACGGCGGAGGCAATTTCCTCGGGCCGGCCGAGTCGGCCCATAGGGACGGTCGACGCGATCTGGTCGAGCAGGGTCTGTTCTTCGCCGGCTGGCGCGAGGCCGGCCAGGCCAGGAGTCAGTACCGGTCCGGGCACGATGGTGTTGACACGGATGTTGTCGCCGACGAGTTCGGCCGCCCAGGTTCGTCCGAACGATCGGATTGCGGCTTTAGATGCTGCGTACACGCCGAACGATGGTGTCCCGTTGGACGCAGAGGTGGATCCGGACAACACGATTGAGGCGCCAGGGTTCAGGATGGGCAGCATCTTCTGGACTGTGAATAGCGTTCCGCCGACGTTTCGGCTGAATGTATCGAGGAAGTGTTTGGGTGTGACATCTGGCAGTGCGGCGAACTCGCCACCGCCGGCGTTGGCGAAGATGATGTCCAGGCCGTGGCCATGAGCGGTGATGGCATCGGCCAGCGCGTCGAGATCGTCGAAGTCGGTGATGTCGCTGCGGATCCCGGTCACGTTGGGTCCGATCTGACTGACGGCGGCGTCGATGCCGGGTTGGCTGCGTCCGGTGATGAAGACGTGAGCGCCCTCGGCAGCGATGCGCTGAGCGGCAGCCAGTCCGATGCCCGTTGTGCCGCCCGTCACCAATGCGATTTTGCCTTGCAGGACAGGCACCATCGTGTACTCCGTTCGGGTTCGAGGCGCGAACCGAACCGCCTGGGCGGTGCGGCTGGTTCAGCTCACCATTGCCGCGTTTGGCGTGCCAGCCAGCGCGCGGGGCATGAACTCGCGGATGTAGCCGCTGATTTCGTCGCCGTGGGTTTCCAAAGCGAAGTGGCCGGCGTCGAGCAGATGGAATTCGCCGTTGGGAAAATCGCGGCGGAACGCCTCAGCACCGGCGGCGCCGAAGATCTCGTCATTCTTGCCCCAGGTGACCAGTAGCGGAGGCTGGTGGGTGCGGAAGTACTCCTGAAATGCCGGGTAGCCGTCCAGGTTGAACTGGTAGTCCCAGAAAAGCTGTAGTTGGATGGCATCGTTGTCCTTGCGGTCCAAGCCGAGTTGATCGAGTTGCCAAGCCTCAGGGGCAATCCGATCGAGCCGATCCGCGGGTACACCATGCGTGTACTGCCAGAAAGTTGTGTCCGGCGTGAACTTCTCGCGGACGCCGTCCTCGTTGGCGGCGCGGTCCTTGGCGTGAGCGAACAGGATGTCCCAGAACGGGGTGAAGCCTTCGACGTAGGCGTTGCCGCTCTGGGTGATCAACGCGGTGATCCGCTCCGGCCGTCGGCTCGCGATCCGCAGGCCGATCGGGGCACCGTAGTCATGAATATAGAGCGCGAATCGCTGCAGTCCGAGGTGCTCGATCAAGCCCTCCGTGATTTCGGTGAGGCGGTCGAAGCTGTAGGTGAATTGGGTCGTCGTCGGCATCGCCGAGCGGCCGAAGCCAACGTGATCTGGCGCCACGAGATGGTATTGGTCGGCCAGCGAGTTGATCAGGTTGCGGAACATGTGGGAGCTCGACGGGAAACCGTGCAACAGCAGCAATGTCGGATTACTCGGATCGCCGGCTTCGCGGTAGAACACCTCGAGCCCCTCGATTGTCGCCGTGTTGTACCGCGTAGCGAAAACGTTCATAGACATCACCTGTTCAGGAATCTGCCGTGAATCACGCTCACGGGCTCTCAGTGGGCACGGTGTGTCGGCGCTGCCGACGCTGTTGAGCCGACCACGTCAGAGCTTTTCGCGAATCCGGGACAAACCCCAGTGATTCGGCGCCAGCGTCCCGTCCGGCTACCAATCGGTGGTGGAATCGACCCGTCGAACAGCCTCGGCGAGTTGCCCGAATGCGCAGACGACGGCGGCACAACCGCCAGCGACGTCCTCGCCGGACTAGTATTTCGTATGAAGTCAATTCCGGCAGAGGACTTGCACAGCCGTCTGCGTTGGACGACAGCGGCAGGGCGCACGTGATCGATGACCGGAACGACTCGCTGGGCCTGAACACAAAGAATCTTGTCGGGCGCGCCGAGGAATGCGCGATGCTGCGCAACCTCGTGACCGACGTCCGCGACGGGCTCAGCGGTGCACTGGTGTTCATCGGTGATCCAGGCGTGGGCAAGACCCGCCTGCTGCAGTATGTGGCTGACTGCGCTGCCGATGTCACCACCATTCGGATAGCCGGAGCGCAATCGGAACTACGACTTGGCTTCGCGGCATTGCATCGCCTTGTGCTGCCCTACTTGGGCCGCTTGAACATGCTTTCGGAGCCGCATCGCAGTGCCCTGGAGGTGACGTTCGGCCTCAAAGAAGGACCACCGCCGAGCCGATTCCTCGTGAGCCTGGCGGCGCTGGCACTGCTGTCTGATGTCGCGAAGGAACGGCCGGTGGTCTGCCTGGTCGATGATGCGCAATGGCTGGACCAGGAATCCCTTGCGGTGCTGGGATTCGTGGCGCGGCGCCTCTACGCCGACCCGATTGCCGTGGTGTTCAGCGCTCGCGAGCAGGCTGGTGATCTGACCGCCCTGGACGGAGTGCCGACTCGGCGCCTCCCCCCGCTGGAACCTGGTTCAGCGCAGACGGTCCTCGACGAGATCGTCCCCGGGGCGTTGCACCCCCGAGTATCGGCGCGGATGATCGACGAGACCGGCGGCAACCCTCTTGCCCTGATCGAGCTAGCCAAGGAACTGACCGCCGAACAATTGTCAGGACGCTTCCCGCTGCCGCCCCGCCTGCCGGTCGGACGCCGGGTCGACGCACATTTCCTGGCGCAGGTGGCCTTGCTACCACCGGAAGCGCGCACCGCCCTGCTGGTCGCCGCGGCATCCTCCGACGACGAGCCATCAACGACAGGACGAGCGGCGAGACGACTTGGTCTAGCACTGAGCGCGTTCGACCCGGCTGTGGCACAAGGAATTATCTCGCTAGAACCACGAATCACCTTTCGCCACCCCCTGATTCGCTCCGCGGTCTACGACGCTGCAACAGCCGACGAGCGTCGCCGCGTGCACGATGCACTGGCCAATGTCCTCGAGAGTGACGGCGATGACGACCAGGCAGCCTGGCACCGCGCAGCCGCGGTAGCCATTCCGCAGGAGACGATAGCCGCTGCCCTCGAGGCCTCGGCGGCGCGCGCTCAACGCAGGGGTGGCTACACAATGCAGGCCGCATTTCTCACCAGAGCGGCTGAGCTGTCCGACGATTCAAGGCATCGCGCGATGCGTTATCTGGCCGCAGCGGAGGCCTATCTGGCGGCCGGCGACGGCCCGCTGGCCGAAGCCATTTTGGATCTCGCGACGCCGGGACTCGACGACGCCGGCATGCACGTTTCGGTGCAACGCATGCGCGCCTCGATCGCGGTGTTCTTTTCTCGGCACAAAGACGCGCCGGCCATTCTTCTCGACGCCGCGAGAGTGGTCGATGCCAACGATTTGCCCCTGCTGCGCGAGATCCTCTTCGATGCAACCCAGGCTGCAGTGGTCGCGCGCCAGTACACGGCCGACACCACCCTGGATGAGGTGGCGCACGCGGTGTTGGCCGCCTCTCGGCCCCCGCAGGCGCCAGCCAGTGCCCGAGATTTGCTTCTCGACGGCTTTGCGACCCGCATCGCCGGTGGTTACGCCGACGCGGTCCCGTTGCTGCGCGCCGCAGTCGCGATGTTGTTCACCGATGAAGCCGCAGCCCCGGTCGATATCCCGTCGACGATTCTGGGCTGGTTCGGCGCCGATGATGTTTGGGACGAGCAGGCTCGGCGCGCAATGTTCGAGCGCGCCCAAGCCGTTGAACGCCGCCACGGAGCCCTTGGTGCTCTGCGCATCACGTTGGCGGGACTGTCGGTGAGCCAGGCCTGGGCTGGGCAGATGACTGACGCCGAAAACAGTTACGACGAGGCGGCCGAAATTTCGGCGCTCATCGGCGTGCCACCGCCGGCGACCACCGGCGTGCTGCTGGAGGTGCGGGCGTGGCAGGGCCGTGAAGACGAGAGCCGCGCAGTGGCGTCCTTGACCGCGGAATGGGGCAAGGAAAAAGGCGCCTCGATCCTGGAGATCTTCGCGCTGATGGGTCTCACCGTCCTGGAACTCGGAATGGGCCGATACCCGGAAGCGCTCAGATGGAGCCTGCAAATATTCCAGGACGACCCACCGGGTTTCGGGAACCGGGTGCTGCCTGACGTCATCGAGGCAGGCATGCGGGGGGGAGACCGCGAGTCGGCCGAAGCGGCGATGGCACGCCTGACCGTGCGGGCCAGCGCTGCGGCTACCCCGTGGGCATTGGGTGTGCTGGCGCGATCGACGGCGTTGATGGCCGACGACGCTGACGCCGAAGACTTCTATCTAGAAGCAATCAGGAACCTGTCGAAGACCGCGATGCGCACCGAACTCGCGCGCGCTCATCTGCTGTACGGCGAATGGCTTCGCCGCCGCAAACGTCGCCGCGACGCCCAACTGCAGCTGCGGACCGCCCATGACATGTTCGCCGCGATGGGAGCCGTGGCGTTCGCCGACCGGGCTCAATCAGAGCAGCGGGCCTCGGGTCACTCCAAACGAGACGCGCCGCGCCCGCATGACCCGCTTGACCTCACTCCCCAGGAAACGCAAGTCGCGCGCCAAGCCAGCGTCGGGGTGACCAACGCCGAAATCGCCAGCCGATTGTTCATCACCACCTCGACCGTCGAGTACCACCTGAGCAAGGTCTTCCGAAAACTGGGCGTGACCTCCCGTCGCCAGCTCGCGGCCGCCATGGCCGCACAGGCCCCGACCCAAAGCGGCACCCCATAGCTCGGCCGTCGTGGTCGCGAGGTGACAATGCGCACTGGGGTGTTCCCAGGATTCGGCAACGACCGGGGCTGTGCTGTGCTGGCCACACCCAGCGGCCACCGGGCTGAAAGGCGACCGCCGTGCCATTCATTTGCGTGGACGTCGAAGACGCTACCGATATCGACTTGTACTACGAGGATCACGGCAGCGGCCAACCCGTCGTATTGATCCACGGGTTCCCCTTCGATGGACATGCCTGGGAAATGCAGATCCCCGCGTTGTTGGCCGCCGGATACCGGGTGATCACCTACAACCGGCGGGGATTCGGCCGGTCCGATGACGCGACCGTGGGCTATGACTACGACACCTTCGCCGCAGATCTCAACACACTGCTGGAGGTGCTTGACGTCACTGACGTTGTACTCGCAGGGTTTTCGATGGGCACCGGAGAGGTCGGGCGCTACCTGGGAACCTACGGGTGCGCCCGAGTCGACAAGGCGGTCTTCATCGCAGCGATGGAGCCGTTCCTGCTCAAAACCGATACCAACCCTCTTGGTTTGGACGGCAGTGTTTTCGCTGCTGCCCTGGCTGCCGCAGTCAAGGACCGCTGCGCGTTCTTCCGGCAGTTCTACGCCGACGTATACAACACCGACGAAAACCTCGGCAACCGGATAAGCCACGAGTTCATCGAAAGTTCCTGGAAATCTGCATGTTCGGCGTCGGCGTACGCATCCGTGGCTGCAGTGATCACCTGGACAACCGACTTCAGGGCCGACATCGCCAAGATCGATGGCTACGACATCGGTGTACTGATCGTCCACGGAACCCATGATCGGATCCTGCCGATCGACATCACCGGGCGGCCGTTTCACGCGCTCCTTCCACGCGCTGACTACGTCGAAATACCCGGCGCACCCCACGGTCTGCTGTGGACCTACGCCGAGGACGTCAACCACGAGCTGCTGAATTTCCTTGCCAAATAATGCGACCCGCTACTACCGGGCCATCGTCGAGAGGAGATCCGTGGTGAGCAAGCGCTACGGCGCGGATGAATCCGTCCGTGTCTGAGAGACCTAACACCGTCGAGCGACCTCCTGCAACCCATAGGCAGCGAGCGCATCCGTGCATTCTTTGGGGCAGTGCGGCGCTGATCGTAAGCACCGCGACAGTCGTGCTTATTGGTGTCGGCCGGCTAGGGTCATCGATGCCTGCGGTCCTGCCGGGGTACGTCGCTTGGCAGGGCAACTACTCGAAAATCGGATCGTTCCTGGTCTGGACGCTTGGCGACGCGACGGAGCCGGGTTACGCGCACTCTGCATTGGCATGCGGACTGATGCTGCTGGGTGGTTATGCCGCGCACCGCGCTCAGCGCCGACGCAGCCGGTGGACTGGTTTTCCCGTCACCTCGGGCACCGGCTTGTTCATATCGGCAGTCGGCAGTGGGTCCATGGGATTGGTGCTCAGCAACCTGGCGTGGGCGTGGACCATCGACGTTTCGGGTCTTTGGCAGCCCACGTTCGTCCCGTTCGCCTCGGTGCCTCCTGCAGTCGTACTCATTTACGGCCCCCGAAGATCCGTGGTCCTGACCGGCGCAATCCTGGGGGCCGGGCTAACCACACCAATCGCGTTGATAGCAGTCAACTTCGGCTGCCGGCCGCTCGGGTTGCCCAACGTCATCGGGGCTACGACCGGGATGTGGGCCAGCGCGCTAATCGCCTTTGCGCTGTGTCGACACCTACCGTGGATGCCCACGCCGACGGTCACCGTGCCGCGCTGTCATGCCGTGTTACCGCACTGCTTCGTCGACACTGCTGCACAAGGACCGATGTGGTTGGGGCGCAGGATGCTGGCCGACTTCACCGATGCTCAGTTCATCGGAAACGAATGGGCAAGTGGGGGACTCCTTCTCGGCACCGTGATCAGCTATCTGCTGAACCCGGCGTTGGCGGGCACGGTCGGGCAACTGCTCCCTCGGCTTGTCGGCGGCCAGATCCTGACCGCGGCGCTTGCCGTTACGTTGTGGCATCGGCAATGGGCATCGTATGGCTGGTATCCGACCTTTGTACCCGTGGTGTCGATCGCCCCCGCAGTCATCTTGGCATTCGGCGGCACTCTACAGTCGATTGTCGCGGGCGCCGTACTCGGCGCATTAATCGGCCCACCTCTTGCGGCGGCGGTGGCCCGCAGACTCCTCATCGATTTTCATCCGTTCATCGGCAACGTCGTCTCCATGGCTTCAGGGACCGCGATTGTTGTGACCGCATTGTCCGTACTACCGGGATTTGACTGAGCTGTAACAAATTATCGATTTCGCGCCTGGAGAGGAGGCGCGTTGGGCCACTGGTGTCGGTGAATGTTGGCCTCCCGCACAACATCACCTGGAATAATCGCACCGTATACACCGGCACATTCAAGCGACCGGTTGTTGGACCCCGGATAGTTTCGGCGTCTCCCGCGCTAACAGCCGGGCGGGCCAGCTTGACGTCGAGGCCGCGCCGTCAGCTCAGCGTCTTCGTGCGCATGCGGCTGCCACAACCTGGACACGCCGAACCTGCCGCGTCTCCGGTCATTGGATGTGATTCATCGACGGACGACAGACCTGGCGCCGACGGTGCGGCTGAGGAAATGATACGAAACTGAGACGAAATCCAGGTGACACGACGTGAGACAAGTCGCGTTATCGCACGTCAAGACGTCGCTATATGACACCGAACGTGAGTACCTACAATTACTTACCCGGACTGCCGTCATGCGCGTTCGGTGGACAGCGCCAGCGCCAGAACAGACAGCGTCACCAGGTTGTAGGTGCACAATATGCCGTAGAGAAGACTGTCGCGCGGGTCGAACCCGAGCACGCCCGGCGCGTGATGTGCGACGTTGAGCGCGCAGACGATAGTCAACGCCGCCCAACCGCAGGCCGTGAGCGCGCTGAAGGCCAAAGCTGTCCGGCGTCCCAGACAGGCGAGCAGAGCCAGCGACCCCACGACAAGAAGAAGGCCCGCATGCAGCGGCGTCACCTTGAGACCGAGCATCGGGATGCCGTCCGCCGCGAAACGCGTGTAACCCATCGACCAGGCCAGCGCGACACCGCCGAGCACGCCGATTGCCAGCCCCTCGACCATCAGCAATCCACGACCCGCACGTGAACGCAGGGATATCGGGGCAGTCGCCCCGAGGCGAACCATGCCTTCACCCTCGCCCACAGCGTCCAGCGTGCCGTGCAGCAACGCATTACGGGCTCAACGCAAGGTAATTCGCAGCGGATAGGGCGCAAGTCCACAACAAAACATGCGGATCGCAACTTAGTTTGCCGAGTGCGGATCGGTATGGTCACTACCGATGCGCGTCGGATTGAAGCAAATGATGGCAGTCGGGATCCTGTTGGTGGTCTCGGCGAGCGGCTGCGGCTCGCAATCGCATCTGGCCACGACCTCCATCACGGTGTTCGCGTCGTCGGCGATGATCAAGAGCCTGACCGCGATCGGCAAGCAATTCGAAGCCGAAAACCCGGGTACCTCAGTAGAATTCATCTTCGCCGGCTCGTCGGAGCTCTCGGCGGAGTTGTCGGACGGTAACGACGCGGACGTGTTCGTTTCGGGCGACCACGACAACATGTCAGCCATCGCAAGCGCCGGCCTGATCGATTCGACTCCGGTGCCGATCGCGGCGAACAGCCTGGTCATTGCCACGGCCGCCGGCAACCACGACAATCTGGCGTCGTTCGCAGACCTGGCTCGACCCGGTGTGCGTGTGGCTCTCTGTGGGGCGCCCGGCACCTGTGGGTCGGCAACCCGGCAGCTCGAAGACGGCACAGGGGTACGGCTTCATCCGCAGAACATCGACACGACGGACATTGACGTGCTCAAGGACATCACGAGTGGAAAAGTCGATGCCGGTCTGGTGTTCAAGACCGATGCGCTGACCGCCGGTGACAACGTCTCGTGGTTCGCATTTCCTGAGGCCGCCGATGCGACGGTCACGTCATGGATTGCGCCGATGAAGAATTCAAATCAGGCCGAACTAGCCACAAAATTCATACTGGACGTCACGGGTACTAAGGGGCGAAAAGTGTTCGCCGACGACGGCTTTGCCGAACCGAACAAACAGCTCGGCTAGCCGCCTCGAACCATCTTGAGTTACAGCGGAATCCACATCCCGAGGAACCAGAAACCCCAGCCGTTGCCGTCGCCGGCAGGTACGGGATTCACCTGCTGACCGTTCCAGTTGAACGGCTGGTGGTCAAACCGGCCCTGGTCGATGCCGCGACCGTGCCAATCGACGGGGCCTGGGCCACGGTCGTCTCGGTGGTCACCGCACTGTGGGGTTCCTGGACGGTCGCACCCCCAAGGATCTGCACTGGCCGTTCCGAGTCCAACACCGAGCAGTCCTGCGACTCCGATACCGGCTGCTAGAGCCGATGCAGACAACGCATGCTTGAAAGACATTTCCTCACTCCGTTTCTCGTCAATGCGGCAGTCGCTGCCACGCGGAGTGACATTAATCAGTGGACATTGTATGGCTCTGTGGTGACGATGTGCGCGGGCTGTGCAAGCGATTACAGATTGACAACCCTTTGCTCTCAACCGGATTGAGGGATCCGCTAGACCGGTAACGCAAGTCGGGTGGGCTCGTCGTGGCCGCGCAGCGTCACTGTGTCACCGAAAGTCCAATGCCCACGCTCGCTTTCGGTCGCATTCTGGACAGTGACCGATGACGCCAGCAGGCAGGTGGGTGCGGACTTGGCCAGCTCGCACAGCCGAGCGGCCTCGTTGACCGGCTCACCGATGACGGTGTATTCGAAACGCTCCTTGGCGCCCACGTTGCCGGCGACCGCCTGCCCGGACGCTACGCCGATGCCTGCTTCGCACGCGGGCACTTCATCGCGGATACGTCGCGCGATTGCCCGACTGGCCGCGAGCGCCTCGTCTTCGGGATGGTCGAGGTGGTTCGGGGCGCCGAAGACCGCCAGCGCCGCATCGCCCTCGAACTTGTTCACCAACCCGTGGTGGCGGTCGACCTCCTCGACGATCACCGCGAAGAACCGGTTCAGCACGTCGACCACCTCGGTCGCAGGCCGGCCGGTGACCAGCTGCGTGGAGCCGATGATGTCGACGAAGATCACCGCGACGTGGCGTTCTTCACCACCCAACTTGGGCCGCTGCTGCTCTGCGGCGGCGGCCACCTCACGGCCGACGTGGCGGCCGAACAGGTCCCGGACGCGCTCGCGGTCCTTGAGCCCATCCACCATGGTGTTGAAGCCGCGCTGCAGCTCACCGAGTTCGGTGCCGTCGAACACCACCACATTGCAGTCCAGGTCGCCCTGTTCCACATGCTTGAGGGCGGCGCGCACCACGCGCACCGGTGTTGCGGTGAGCCACGACACGATCCACATCAAGATGAAGCCGACGAGCAGCGCGACGATCGCCAAAATCCATACGGCGACGGCGAACTGCGTCTCAGTGAGATTCCGCAGCGAGATCGCGAACACCGCGAGCAGCGCGATTCCGACGACGGGTAGCGATCCGAGCAGCCACACGATCATCAGCCGGCCCATGATTCCGGCGGTGAGCCGGCGCGGCGGCGGGCCAGCCTCCAGTGCCTGTGCCGCCACCGGACGCAGCGCAAACTCGGTCAGCAGATAGCAGGCGGTCGCGATGACAACGCCGGAGAAGCTGATTGTGAAGAGGAACCGCGGAATGAACGTCGTGTTCTGCAATCCGTACAGCGTTGTGAAAAGCGCCGTCCCGACGCCCCACAGGATCAGGTGCGCCTTTGCAACCCGCCGCGGCGCCAGGAACGCATTGAGCTGATCCTCATGCGTCGGCGTGCGCTCCTCGATCGCCCACCGCAGCGCGTTGACCGTCCGGCGCGTGATCCAGAACGTGCCGATGATCAGGGCCAGGGCGATGTATGCCGGGCACACCACCCATGTGACCCAGAATGGCGCATCGCTGAAGACGCTCGGCACCGGAAACGCCACGGTGACCAATAGCAGCGCGGCACCGATGCCGACCAGGTTGGCGGCCAAGATGAACACCGTCAGGATCACCTGGATGCGGACCCGCCGGCGGAGCTGGCTTTCCGAGGACTTGCCCAGCAGCCAGGATCCGTACTCCGGCGTATCGGGCAGCCGACCGCTCTGCCGGGTGACCTTCTCCAGAACCCGGCCCAGTCTGTGCGCAACCGTCATCGTGGCCCCAGCCTAATTTGCCGACGATGCCGCATAAGGTGTTCGGGTGCGTCTCGTGATCGCCCAGTGCACCGTTGACTACGTCGGGCGGCTGACCGCCCATCTGCCCTCCGCCCGCCGGCTGCTGCTGTTCAAGGCCGACGGATCGGTGAGCGTGCACGCCGACGACCGTGCGTATAAGCCGCTGAACTGGATGAGCCCACCATGCTGGCTCGCGGAGGAGCTGGACGGCCCGGTGCCGGTCTGGGTCGTCGAAAACAAAACCGGCGAGCAGCTGCGCATCACGGTGGAGGACATCGAGCACGACTCCAGCCACGAGCTCGGCGTCGACCCGGGTCTGGTAAAGGACGGCGTCGAGGCGCACCTGCAGGCGCTGCTGGCCGAGCACGTCGAGCTGCTCGGCACCGGCTACACCTTGGTGCGTCGGGAATACATGACCGCGATCGGACCGGTCGATCTGCTGTGCCGCGACGAGCATGGCCGGTCGGTGGCCGTGGAGATCAAGCGACGGGGTGAAATCGACGGCGTCGAACAGTTGACCCGTTACCTGGAGCTGCTCAACCGCGACACCCTGTTGGCACCTGTCGCGGGAATCTTCGCGGCCCAGCAGATCAAGCCGCAGGCCCGAACGCTTGCCATCGATCGCGGGATCCGTTGCGTGACTTTGGACTACGACCAGATGCGCGGCATGGACAGCGACGAGTTCCGGCTGTTCTGACAGACTGGTCGACATGCCCCGGCGCCGCACGCCACCTCGTCGGCAACGCTCGCTACCTCCGTTGCCGGAGCCTCGCCGTATCGAGACCGGACCCGACGGATACCAGTACGAGGTCAGGGCGATCGCGGCGGCCCGCGCCACAAAGATCTATCGCTGCCCGGGATGCGATCACGAGATTCGCACGGGCACAGCACATTTGGTTGTGTGGCCAGCGGACCTCGGAGAGCATGCGGCCGACGAAAGGCGGCATTGGCACACGCCATGCTGGTCGCACCGGACTACGCGCAGCCCGACGCGGAGATGGTCCTAGTGCGGGTGGTCTTCCTGGGCAGGCTCGACGAGCTCGACCAGCACCCCGCCGGCGTCCTTGGGGTGAATGAAGTTGATCCGGGAATCGGCGGTGCCACGCCTCGGCGCGTCGTAGAGCAACCGGATGCCCTGCTCGCGCAGCCGTTCGGTCAGCGCGTCGATATCGCTGACACGGTAGGCCAGCTGCTGAATCCCGGGGCCGCGCTTATCGAGGAACTTCGCGATCGGAGAATTCTCGTCCAGCGGAGACATTAGCTGGAGTTGCGCGCTGCCTACCGGCGCACCGCGCACGGAGAGCATTGCCTCGCGCACACCCTGGCCCTCGTTGACCTCTTCGTGCAGGACAATCATGCCGAGGGTGTCGTGATACCACTTGATCGCTGCGTCGAGATCGGCCACCGCGATGCCAACATGATCAATTGCTGTAATTAACGCACTGGCAATGATCGGGCGGGCATCGACTTGCTCGGCGGTCATAACGTAAAGGTAACCTAACGACATTGGTTTCGATACTTCGGGCGGAATGGATAGCCTCTTCGGAGCCGCTCGAAACCCTTTGGAGGCACTAATGACGACGTCGGTGATTGTTGCTGGAGCCCGCACGCCGGTTGGCAAGCTGATGGGTTCGCTGCGGGACTTTTCGGGCAGCGATCTCGGCGCCATCGCCATCTCCGGTGCGCTCGAGAAGGCCGGCGTTCCGGCATCGCTTGTCGAGTACGTGATCATGGGCCAGGTGCTGACCGCCGGCGCGGGCCAGATGCCTGCCCGGCAGGCCGCGGTGGCCGCCGGCATCGGCTGGGATGTGCCGTCGTTGACCATCAACAAGATGTGTCTGTCGGGCATCGACGCGATTGCGCTGGCCGATCAGCTGATTCGCGCCGGTGAATTCGACGTGGTCGTCGCCGGTGGCCAGGAGTCCATGACCAAGGCGCCGCACCTTCTGATGGACAGCCGCGCAGGGTACAAGTACGGCGATGTCACGGTGCTCGACCACATGGCCTACGACGGGCTGCACGACCCGTTCACCGACCAGCCGATGGGCGCGTTGACCGAGCAGCGCAACGACGTCGATCAGTTCACTCGCGCGGAGCAGGACGAGTTCGCCGCCCAGTCGCACCAAAAGGCCGCAGCGGCATGGAAAGACGGCGTCTTCGCCGACGAGGTGTTGCCGGTGACGATCCCGCAGCGCAAGGGAGACCCGCTTGAGTTCACCGAGGACGAAGGGATCCGCGCCAACACGACGGCGGAATCATTAGCTGGACTGAAGCCCGCCTTCCGCAAGGACGGCACCATCACCGCCGGTTCGGCGTCGCAGATCTCCGACGGCGGCGCAGCGGTGGTCGTGATGAGCAAGAGCAAGGCGCAGGAGCTGGGTCTGACGTGGCTTGCCGAGATCGGCGCCCACGGGGTCGTCGCGGGCCCGGATTCCACCCTGCAGTCGCAGCCGGCGAACGCGATCAAGAAAGCCATTGCACGCGAGGGGATCTCGGTCGATCAGCTCGACGTCATCGAGATCAACGAGGCGTTCTCGGCGGTCGCGCTGGCCTCGATGAAGGAACTCGGCGTCGATCCGCAGAAGGTCAACGTCAGCGGCGGAGCCATCGCGATAGGTCATCCGATCGGCATGTCCGGGGCACGGATCACCCTTCATGCCGCCCTTGAGCTGGCACGACGCGGTTCCGGCTACGCCGTGGCCGCGCTGTGCGGCGCCGGTGGCCAGGGCGACGCGCTCGTCCTGCGGGCTGGATAGCCGTCTACGACGCGATGTAGTAGCGGGCGGGTTTTTCGGGCACAATGGCGCCCATGACACCCGCATTTGACCTTCGGTCCGCCCCCGGCTGGTTCCGGTTGATTGCCATGGCGGAAGCCGTCAGCTGGGTCGGTCTGCTGATCGGCATGTACTTCAAATACCTGGGCACGCCGCGAACCGAGATCGGTGTCAAGGTGTTCGGCATGACCCATGGGTTGATCTTCATCGCCTTCGTGGTGACCGGTCTGCTCGTCGGAATCGCGTTCAAATGGGCGGCCGGTACCTGGTTGCTGGCGTTGCTGGCGAGCGTCGTGCCACTGTGCAGTGTGATCTTCCTCATGTGGGCCGATAGGACCGGCAGTTTGGGGCTTGCAGACGCCGTCGCGGCCGTCGCGCAACCGGGGCGACGAGCACCCGAAACAACGT
>JAJKIB010000144.1 GCA_021154745.1 Mycobacterium sp. | reverse complement strand
TCACTAAGGCATTTTCCGGCCGCTACGCCCGTGGACTGCGCAACCGATTCATCGACGAACACGAGGCCGAGGCGCCGTTCGGATATCCCGAGATCCACTGGTTGACCAGCCCGCTGCGACAGGCGTCGGTTCGTGCCGGCGATCCGGACGCGGTGAACGTGTGGGCGGGTACGGGGTGGCAGAAGGCCAACGCGGCGCCGGCGGCCGAGATCATGAGCAGCCTGACCTAGCTGCACACCCTTTCTGGATGCGTCAACATGTGCTGACGCTTTGCAACGTATGTACCCACTCGTCGACGTCGCCTGTACTCGACCGATTCCTTTTCGGGGCACCCCGGGTCTATACAGGCATGGACATAACTTTCAACGACACCGCGCGCGAGGTGCTTGACGGGCCGCACATCGCCGCGCTCGCCACGTCGAACGCCGACGGCCGCCCCCAATCGTCGGTGATCTTCGTCAAACGCGAGGGCGACTCCGTCGTGTTGAGCACCATCAAG
This sequence comes from Mycobacterium sp., assembly GCA_021154745.1. Classification (GTDB taxonomy): domain Bacteria; phylum Actinomycetota; class Actinomycetes; order Mycobacteriales; family Mycobacteriaceae; genus Mycobacterium. The sequence goes on along the minus strand of JAJKIB010000144.1, from coordinate 19,679 downwards.
GGCAGGCTGAAGACGCGCAACATGACGCGCGACCCCCGCGTTAGCCTGCTGGTGATCGACAAGGAGAAGGGGCGCTACGTCGAGATTCGTGGCACGGTGGAGATCACCGACGATCCCGAGAAGCGATTACTCTACGAGATGTATGACAGATACATGGGCGGCGCTGCGCCGCCGCCCGAGCCGGACGCCCAACGGCTGATCGTGCGGATCACGCCGGAGAAGGTCTACCAGTTCCCGCCGGCCGCGGCATGAGCGAATTCGTCCGCGACACCGAGCCCTACCGACGCGAGTTGATCGCACACTGCTACCGCATGCTCGGATCCGCGCACGACGCCGAGGACGTCGTGCAGGAGACCTATCTCCGGGCGTGGCGCGGCTACCGGGAGTTCGAGAACCGCTCGTCGGTGCGGACCTGGCTGTACCGCATCGCTTCCAACGCGTGCCTCACCGCGCTTGCGCACGGCAGCAGGCGTGTGCTGCCGTCGGGTCTTGGCGGGCCGGCCGACGATCCGCAGATGGCGCCCGAGCCTGCGCCGAATGTGACGTGGCTGCAGGTGATTCCGGATTCCTGGGTCGACGACCCGGCCGTCGTCATCACGTCGCGGGAGAGCCTGCGGCTGGCGTTGGTCGCTAGCCTTCAGCACCTTCCGGCCCAGCAGCGCGCGGTGCTTCTGCTGCGTGACGTGTTGGCGTTCCCAGCCGCGGACGTCGCCGAAATGCTCGACATCAGCGTCGCCGCCGTGAAAAGTGCGCTGCAACGGGCGCGCGCCAGGATGCAGGACGTCGCGCCCAGCGCCGATGAGATCATCGAACCGACGGAACCGCGGGCCCGCGAGCTGCTCGAGAAATACATGGCCGCATTCGAGGCCGCCGACACGGCGTTGCTCGAGGAGGCGCTGCGCCACGACGCCGCGCTGGAGATGGTCGGCTCGCGGACGTGGTTCGCCGGCCGGGCGACCTGCCTGCCCTACCTTGCGGGTGTCGTTGGCGCGCCGGGCGATTGGCGGATGGTGGCCATTGCCGCCAACGGTCAACCCGCAGCTGCGGCCTACCGTCGCGATGACGACGGGGTGCTGCGTGCGTTCGGGATCGCAGTGCTCGACGTGACCGCAACCGGGATCGCCCGCATCGTCGTATTCGGCGATCCCGGCCTGGTCACGCTGTTCGGTCTGCCGCTGATCGATTCGCCCGTGGAGGCCGCTAGCGCAGATCGGCGATGATCACATCGCCGTTCTCCGACCGGGCGGTGACGACCGCCGCGGCGTTCTCCCGCTCGGTCGCCTGCGGCACCCGGACCGCGGTGTCGCCGTGGTCGGTGTTCGCATTCACCACGTATCGGCCGCGCGCCGGCAGCGCGACGATCACGTCGCCGTCATCGCTAGTGGCGTCGATGGTGCGCGGCGCGGCGTTGGAGAAGTCCACCCTGATGTCGCCATTGTTGGTAGTGGCAGTGAACGATTCGGTAACCATGATCGGGTCGCGAGTGACGACATCGCCGTTGTCGGTGTGGATCTCGATACGCCGCGCGGAGCCGCTCAGCACCACCTCGCCGTTGTCGGTCCGAGCGGTCAGTTGATCGAGATTTGCCTGGGCGAGCACAGTCCCGTTGTCTTGTTGGGTCGTGACCGTCAACCTGCGGGCGAGCTCGGGCGGGAGCACGAGCGTGATCTCGCCAGCGCGTCCCCAATCCAGGAACATTGACCGCTCACCGCTGATCGTGACCTGCACATTCGCGCCATCCGCGTTGACCGCCAACGGATTTGCGCCTGCGCGAGTCGAGTTCACCATCCGCAGGTCCGCCCGGGGCTCGCGAGCTGCGCGATCGGAGGTGATCCGAACGGCGACGGGCACAGATCCGGTGTCGACGACCAGCGAGCGCATGGCGGTGGGCAGCGGTTTGGAATCGGTGATGACGCGGAAGCTGGCGACACCCCAGGCGGTCACGCCCAGCGATACGACGGCCCCCACCACCAGCACCACCGCGGCAACGATGAGCGTTACGCGAACCGCGGTGCGCCCGCCGGGGGAGAGCGGAGGCGGCGTGGGCGGTGCCGGTGGTGGGGGAGCGATGGTTGTCAATGTCAAAACCCTTTCAATGGTTCAGGATTCGAGGTAGCGCAGCACCGCCAGCACGCGGCGGTTCTCGGTCTGGTCGGGAGCCAGGTCCAACTTGGTGAAGATCGAGGCGATGTGTTTTTCGGCGGAGCCGACGGAGATGAACAGCGCCGAAGCGATCGCCGAGTTCGTTCGACCCTCCGCCATCAGCTGCAGCACCTCGCGTTCGCGCGGCGTCAGCTCATCGAGTGTGCTGCGGTGGTGTGAGCGCACGAGTATCTGCGACACCACTTCCGGGTCGAGCACGGTGCCACCGCCGCCGACCACCTCGACAGCGTCAAGGAACGCAGGGACATCTGCCACGCGATCCTTGAGCAGGTAGCCGAATCCCTTTGTGTCCGAGGCGATCAGGTCGGCGGCATACCGTTCTTCGACGTAGTGCGACAGCACCAGCACCGGCGACTCCGGATTCTGGCTGCGCAACAGCGCCGCGGCGCGGATGCCTTCGTCGGTGAACGTCGGCGGCATCCGCACGTCGACAATCGCGAGGTCGGGTCGCTTCTCGTTGACCAGCCGGAGCAGGCTGGTCGCATCGGGCACACCGGCGACCACCTCGTGGCCGGCGTCGGTGAGGATGCGCTCGATGCCCGCCCGCAGCAGCGCCGAGTCCTCCGCGATCACGACGCGCATGGGAGCACCGCGGTGATGATGGTGGGCCCGGTGGCGGGGCTGGAAACGGTGAACGTGCCGTGCGCGGCCCGCACCCGTTCCTCCAGCCCACGCAGACCGGTGGCGTTCTCGTCGGTGGTTATCGACGCGCCGCCGCGGCCGTCGTCGAACACCGTGACGTACAGCTGATTGGCCGACTCATCGAGCCGGACGGTGACCACCGCGTGCGTCGCATTCGCATGTTTGGCGATATTGGTCAACGCCTCGGCCACGACGAAGTACGCGACCGACTCCACCTCGTCGGGCAGCCGGCGGGGCAGGTGCACGTTCAGCGTCGTGGGGACTGCCGAGCGCTGGACCACGGCCGACATAGCTGCATCCAGCCCGCGGTCGGACAGGATCGTCGGCGCAATACCGCGCACCACGTTGCGCAGCTCGACGAGCGCATTCTTCGCGTCGTCATGTGCCTCGGCGATCAGCTGTTTGGCCGAGGGCAGATCGGTGTCGAGCTTGGTCTGAGCCAGCCCGATGGTCATGGCCAGCGACACCAGCCGCGACTGCACGCTGTCATGAAGGTCGCGTTCGATGCGGTGACGCTCGGTCTGCGCCGACGACACCGCGCCCTGCCGGGCGTCGGCAAGCGCGCTGACCTGGTATTGCAGCGCAGCCGTCGGCGAGGGCGACAGAAGCCAGCGGTCGATCACGGCGTCGACGGCAGGCGCGAAGACCAGGATCGCCACCGCCGCGACCACCGCGACGAAGGCCAGCAGCCAGGCCAGCGGTGGCGACAGAAACGACAGTCCGGCGTCGTCGTCGCTCTGCCGGATGGCGATCGCGGCCGCCGGCCCAAGAAACGTGAAGGCCAGCAATGCAAGCGCGATACCCGTGGCCAGCATGTCGTAGGTCATCCGCAGGTAGTGGTGGGCGGTTGCTTTCCAGAGCCGGGCGCTGCTGATGTCCAGCCACAGCTGGTGCAGCCAGCGCTGGATCCCGGAGTAGGGCGATATTCGCCGTGGCGGAACGCCGATGCCGAGGCCGAATACCGCCTCGCTGCGGACGCGTTCGAAGTGTTCGACGCCGCGCATCAGGTAAACGAACACGACGACGGACAGGGCGAAGCCGATGCCGCTGGGGATCGACGAGACACCAATGATCAAGATTGTCAAGGGAATCCAGAACCACACCGTTGCGATCGCCGCGCCGGTGAGCAACGAGGCGGTCGGCACCACGCCGATGTTGCGGACAGGCGGCGCGACAGGCTCGTCGACGGCATCGGGTGCCGGGGTGGCATCGGGACTCGTGTCGGTGACTGCGACCATGCCCTTCAACCTATGGACCACGGGCCGCCTGCGACACAGCGTTTTCCCGAGAACTAGCCGGGGGATAACCCCCGTGTCAGTACCGTCGACGTTCATGGTCACCGGTGACGAGCGACAACTGCTGAGTTACCTCGGCCCGAATTGGTTCGCGTCCGTCATGGGGACAGGGATTGTCGCCACCGCGGCGGCCAGCCTGCCTGTCCATGTCCCGGGCCTGCGAGTGTTCGCACAGATGGTGTGGGTAATCGCGGCGGTCTGGATGGTCATCCTCATCGTCGCCGTGAGTGCCAACTGGATGCGGCATCCGATCGTCGCGCGCAGTCACGCCTACAACCCGCAGATGGCCCACTTCTACGGCGCGGCGCCCATGGCGCTGCTCACCGTCGGCGCAGGGGCGATCCTCGTCGGCAAGGACCTGATCGGCGAACGCGCGGCCGTCGACCTCGACTGGGTGCTGTGGACAGCCGGCACGCTGGGCGGGCTGTTCACCGCGATCAGCATCCCGTATTTGATGTTCACCCAGTACCGCGTCGAGCCCGACGCCGCATTCGGCGGGTGGCTGATGCCGGTGGTGCCGCCGATGGTGTCGGCGGCGACTGGTGCGCTGTTGATCCCGCACATGGCGGCAGGCACCGGGCGCGAAACGATGCTCTACGGCTGTTACGCGATGTTCGGGCTGTCGCTGGTTGCGTCGCTCATCATCATCACCATGGTGTGGAGCCGCCTCGCGCACTTTGGCACCTCGGGTACCGCCCGCGTGCCGACACTGTGGATCGTGCTCGGTCCGCTTGGTCAATCCATCACGGCGGCAGGACTTCTCGGCACGAATGCGGCGCTGGCCGTCGACCCGCGTGTGGCAGACGGCATGGGCGTCTTTGCGATTTTGTACGGCGTTCCGGTCTGGGGATTCGCGGTGTTGTGGATCGCACTGGCGACGGCGCTGACCATCCGCACGGTCCGGCGCGGCATGCCGTTCGCGCTGACATGGTGGAGCCTGACCTTCCCGGTTGGCACCTTCGTCACCGGCACCACACAGCTCGCTGTCCATACGGGTCTGCCGTCGTTCCGCGTCGCCGCCGCCATCGCCTACGTCGGCCTCCTGACCACCTGGTGCCTGGTGGCGGCCCGGACATTCCGAGGCGGCCTGCGGGGCAACATATTCGCGCCACCGTCGGCCGACCCGATCAAGGCCAAGAAGGATCCGCCCGCCGCAACGTCGGCCCGCTGAGCGAGACTCGGACTATGACGACAGAACCCCTCATTTCTCATGTTTCCGACACGGCGCGCTGGGTTGCGACGTATCGGGCGGTGGAGTCGGCACGTCCGGATGCGTTGTTCAACGACCACCGCGCCGAGCGGCTCGCCGGCGAACGCGGCCGTGCCATCGTCGCCGCGGCCCCTCGATCGATCCGGAACGGCTGGTGGCTGGTGGCCCGCACCAAGATCATCGATGACGTCATCATCGAGGCCATCGGCGACGGCTGCGACAAGGTGCTGAACCTGGCCGCCGGGCTGGACACCCGCCCGTACCGATTGGATCTACCGCCGGACTTCGCCTGGGTCGAGGCGGATCTGCCGCAGCTGCTCGCCGAAAAGGAGCAAGCGCTCGCCGACCAGACGCCTCGATGCCGACTCACCAGGCATGCGGTCGACCTCGCCGATCCCGCCGCGCGCGACGCGTTCTTGAACGAGGAGCTCGCAGGTACCGCCAAAGCCCTCGTGCTGACCGAGGGTCTGCTGATGTACCTCCAAGACAGCGACGTGGCGGCATTGTCGACGGCATTCAAGCGGCCCGAGGTCGCCTGGTGGATGCTCGATTTCGCTTCCCCGGGGCTTCAGAAGCGGATGAACAAGAAGACCCGCGGCTTGCTCGACAGCGCGCCGTTCACATTCGCGCCTGAAAATGGCCTGGCCTACTTCGAAGACCTCGGCTGGCGGCCCGTCGAGCTGGAATCGGTGTTCACTGTGGCGCACCGATTCGATCGGCTGCCACGGTGGATGCGTTTTCTGGCCTGGCTCCCCCAACCGAACCCACGCAGTCCGGGAAACAAGACGTGGAGCGGCGTCGTCCGCCTCACCCAAGCCTGACTACTTCGGCGCGGTGAGCTCCAGCGCGATGTTGTCCGGGTCGCGGAACTCCAGAATGTAGGACGGTCCGATGTCCTTGACGGGCTCATGTTCGATCCCGAGCTCGTCGAGATGGGTTGCCGCGTCGTCCAATTCGGCCTTGCTGGCGACGCGGAATGCCACATGGTCGAGTCCGCAACGGTCCTCGTGGAACCTGTCGGCAGCCACGGGTCGAAGGCCGATCAGCGTGCCGCCGAGGTCGTAGATCACGCCGCCGAACAGGAAGCTGAGCGCCTCACGGGTCGCCGCGTCGGCGTTGTCGGGCGACTCGATCAAAACCGGCCAGCCGAAGACGCTCTCGTAGAACTGTCGCGACCGCTCGATGTCGGTGACGGTGAGCCGGACGTGCGCGATGGAGCTGGTGGTGATCGCCATGGGTTCATGCTGCCAGCCGGGCCGACGCGATGATTTTCCGGCACTGCCTTGGTCTGCCTAGTCGTCAATGTCTCGACATCAGCAAGGAGCAACATCATGAGCGTCATCTCCACCGATACCGTCCGTACGGGTCCCGAGCGCGCTGACCGTCCATCGAAGGTCCGCAGAACCGGAATCGTCATCAGTGCCCTCGTCACTGCATTTCTGGCCTTCGATGCCGCCGGCAAGCTCGCTGGTCTGCCGCAGGTCAAGGAGGGCACGCAGGCCCTCGGATTCCCCGCCGGCCAGGCCCTGGTGATCGGAGTCGTACTGGCCATCTGCGTCGTCGTCTACGTGATCCCGCGTACCGCTGTGCTTGGCGCACTCGGCATCACGGCGTATCTGGGTGGCGCGGTGACGGCCAACATGCGCGTCGAGGCCCCGCTGTTCTCGCACACGCTGTTCGCCGTGTACTTCGGCGTGCTGATGTGGGTCGGCCTCGCGATGCGGCGCCCGCAATTGCTCGCAGTCGTCGGGCTTCGCAGAGCCGCCGACTAACCCATGTCAGAATCGCCGTCGTGCGAATCGGGATGACGATGCCGGTGATGGAGCCCAACCTGGACGCGGCGACGCTGGAGGGATGGGCCCGGATCGTCGACGACGGCCCGTTCTCGTCGCTGTGCTGGGGTGAGCGCATCGCGTTCGACAATCCCGAGTGCCTGACATTGCTGGGCGCGTTGTCGGCATGGACGGATCGGGTGCGATTGGTGACGACGGTGGTGGTGCCGCAACTGCACGACCCGGTCATGCTGGCCAAGCAGCTGTCCACCGGCGACATGCTCAGCGGTGGCCGGCTGACCGTCGGCATCGGCGTCGGCGGTCGCCAGGAGGACTATCACGCCGTCGGCGCATGCCCCGCGACGCAGACGATGCGTGGCCTGGCCGACCGGGTCGCGGTGATGAAGCGCGTCTGGGCCGGCGAGAAGGTCACCGAGTCAGTCGTCCCGGTCGGGCCGCCGCCGGTGCAGGCCGGCGGCCCGGAGTTGCTGATCGGCACGATGGGCCCCAAGACCGTGCGCAGCGCCGCGGCATGGGCCGACGGGATCGCCGGCACCACCCTCGACCTCGACGCCGACAAGCAGAACGAGCTGTTCGACGTGGCTAGGCAGGCATGGGCGGAGGCCGGTAAGCCCAAACCGCACCTGGCGACGTCGTTTTGGTTCGCCATCGGCGACGACGCGCAGCAGGCGCGGGCGCAGGTACACCGGCATCTGCGCCGCTACATGAACTGGGTTCCCGCCGAGGTCGTCGATGCGATGGCGCCGACGTCAGGTTGGGCGGGCACTGAAGACGCGCTGCTCGACGTCCTGCACAAGTTCCAGAGCATCGGCACCGACGAGATCCACCTCATCCCGACGAGCTCGAATGTCGACCAATTGCGCCGCGTCGCCACCGTGGCAAAGCAGTTCGCGTAAACCTCGAAATGCGCCGAACCACGCGGACCAAATCAGCGGGAGTGACAATTTCCTGAAGAAGACGATTTGGTCTGAGCGTCACAGGTCGTCGTACACCTTCTTGTAATACGACGACAGGAACCGACGACCGACGAATCGCATCGTCGTCACCGCGATGAGCCCTCTGAGGCTCTTGGAGGTCTGCTCCCACTCACCGTGCACGGCACTGCCGCCCTCGACCCGTGGGCCCGCGGTCAGTGTCATATAGCCACCCGGTGTCATCGCGTCGCTTTCGGTGACGGTCAGCGTGACCGAGCCCGGTGTGGACCAGTCGTAGTGCCATGTGGCCCACAGCTTGGGGAAGTCCTGGCCCTCGCGGATGTCGGCGTCCGTCTCACCTAGGTGGTACACCTCGAACGCCTCGACCGACGACGCGGGCCAGCGGTGCGGACGGTTGGGGGAGAAGTCGGTCATCAGCTCGATGACTTGATCCGGTGTCGCCGTCGTCACGAAGTCGAATTCGAACTTGGTGTGCACGCGCCGACCGTATCAACGGTGACCTTCCTGACCGCCGGACTGGTTCTCGGCTGCACGATCATCTACGGCGTCGAAGAGCCTGCCATGCACTACCCGATGGTGGCGACCGTAGGTGTGCTAGTCGCCGCCAATCTGTTTCTTGTGCTGGAACTGTCGCATCCATACGTCGGCGAGATGACGACATCTCCGGCGCCTTTGCTTGAGGTCGTCCGGATCGCCGACTCCTAACTGAGGCAAACGTCCCGTCCGGCGGTCGCCACAGGTGCATGCTTGATCGGTGGCCGGAAGCAATTTGCTGAGCCGCCGCAGCGTAATCCGCGAGTACCTGCACGGCGCCTACTGGGTGCTGCCGGCCCTCGGAATCGCAGTCGGCCTTGGCGCAGGGGGCCTTCTGTCGATGATCCCGGTCAAATCCGGATCGCTTATCGGCAAGATGATGTTTCAGGGGACCGCAGGCGACGCTCGAGGCGTGCTCATCGTCGTCTCCGCGACGATGATCACCACCACCGGCATCGTTTTTTCACTGACGGTCCTGTCCCTGCAGATCGCCTCGAGCCAGTTCTCCGTGCGGTTGCTGCGGACGTTCCTGCGCGATGTACCGAACCAGGTCGTGCTGGCGATTTTCGTCTGCACCTTCGCGTACAGCACCGGTGGACTCCTCACCGTCGGGGAGCACGCCGGCGGCGGGGAGTTCGTCCCGAAGGTCGCGGTCACCGGGTCGCTGGTGCTTGCTTTCATCAGCATCGGCGCCTTGATCTACTTCCTGCATCACCTGGTGCACTCGATCCAGATCGACACGATCATGGAGGGGGTTCAGAAGCGCACGCTGGACCTGGTGGACGAACTCTTCCCGACTGCGTGTGCGCACGATGCGGTTCCGATGGTCCGGCCACAACCACCGCCCGGTGCGGTCCCGTTGCTAGCGCCGAAATCCGGCTACCTACAGACGGTGGATGTGGAAGAGGTCGCCGAGATCGCCGCGACGACCGAGCATTCCGTGCAGTTGGTCACGTTCATTGGTGATTATGTAACAGCGGGTGGACTCCTCGGTTGGTGTTGGCGCCGCGAGGAGCGGCCGGAAGCGGCCGACCCGGATTTTCTGCACCGCTGCCTGGCTCATGTGCATATCGGGTTCGAGCGCACACTGCAGCAGGACATCAGGTTCGGGTTGCGCCAGATGGTGGACATCGCTCTGCGGGCGCTGTCACCGGCGATCAATGATCCCTACACGGGAGTCCAAGTCGTGCACCATGTTTCCGCGATCGAGTCAGTCTTGGCGTCCAGGGCGTTGACCGACGACGTTCGGCGCGACAGTTCGGGCGAAGTACTGGTATGGCTTCCGTATCCGGGATTTGAGACCTATCTTCACGTCGGTTGTGCTCAGATCCGCCGTTACGGGAGCCGGGAACCGCTCGTGCTCGCAGCAATCCTCCAGATGCTGAGCGCGGTAGCCCAGAACTGCGTGAGCGAATCGCGGCGCGCGGCCGTGCGGGCGCAGATCGACCTGGTGGTCCGCGCGGCCGAGCGCGACCTGCCGGAGGTGTCCGACCGGGCGATGGTGGTCCACGCCGCCGGCGCGGCGACCGGGGTCGTCGATCGGCCCGGATCGCTGGCACCGTCACCGTCCGCGTTCGGCATGTCGGCCGCCGCCGCAGAAGCAACGGCGATTGCGGCTCGCGAAACTACGGGATGACGTCGGCGGCCGTTCGCCAAAGGCAGCACGGATGTCCGCTAGCGGTGGTGGTGAAACAAAAACGTCTCATATGAGATAGACTTGTCTCATGAAGTTGGATCGTGAACAGGTGTTGCGCTCCGCTGCGGACTTCCTCAGCCGGCGGCCCAATGCGACCCAAGACGAGATCGCCGCGGCCGTCGGCATCAGCCGCGCGACGCTGCATCGTTACTTCGCCGGGCGAGCCGCACTCCTTGAGGCACTTGACCAACTCGCGGTGGCCCACATGCATGAGGCATTGGAAATCGCCCGCTGGCAGGACGACTCGGCCACAGAGGCGTTGCAGCGGTTAGTGACGGCGTGCGAGCCGGTGTCCGGATATTTCACGTTGCTTTACACCCAGAGTCAGGATTTCGACGCCAACGAGGCGACGGAAGCCTGGGCGGAGATCGATGCCGAGATAAGGCAACTGTTCCAGCGCGGTCAGCGGGAAGGCGAATTCCGTCCCGATCTATCTACTGTCTGGTTGACCGAGGCGCTTTATAACCTCATCGCCGGCGCGGCATGGCTCATTCAGGTCGGACGGGCGGCGCGCGCCGACTTCACCGAGATGGTAACCGAACTACTGCTACATGGGGTGAGCGTCTCATGACGCGCCGTTGGCTCGCGCTCGGCGTGCTCAGCCTCGCGGTGCTGGTAATCGGCGTCGACGGCACGGTACTGGCGGTGGCCACCCCCCTCATTACCAAGGACCTCGAGTCGACGGCGACACAGGTCCTCTGGATCGGCGATATCTACTCCTTCGTGCTGGCCAGCCTGCTTGTCACAATGGGCAACCTCGGCGACCGCATCGGACACAAGAAGCTGTTGCTATCAGGTGCAACGGCTTTCGCGGCCATTTCCGTGGTGACTGCATACGCTTCGACGGGTGAGCTCCTGATCGGCGCCCGCGCGCTGCTTGGCGTGGCCGGGGCGACGCTGGCACCGTCGACGCTGGCGTTGATCCGCGGGCTGTTTCTCCAGCCACGTGATCGCAGCATGGCTGTCGGCGTCTGGGCGTCGATGTTCTCGGCGGGTGCCGCGCTGGGTCCCGTGGTCGGTGGGCTCCTGTTGGAGCACTTCTGGTGGGGGTCAGTCTTTTTGATCAACGTCCCGGTGATGGTCTTACTGCTCGTCGGGGGAATCGTCCTGTTGCGAGAGCAGCGCAACCCCAGGCCGGGGCCCTGGGACCTGCCCAGTGTCGGACTGTCGCTCGTCGGCGTGCTCGGCTTCGTCTACGCCGTCAAGGAAGGCGCCGCTCACGGGCTTCGCGTCGACATCGCGGTGATTGGTGTCGGCGGCGTCGCGGCGTTCACGCTGTTCGTCCGCCGCCAGCTCAGGCTGCCCGCTCCTCTAGTCGACGTGCGGTTGTTTGGCAATCGCGCGTTCTCGGGCGTTGTCGCGGCCAATCTGCTTTCAGTGCTTGGCCTTTCGGGCCTGGTGTTCTTTCTGTCCCAATTCTTCCAGTTGGTGCAGGGCTACAGCCCGATGAGGGCCGGGCTGGCCGAACTGCCCGCCGCGGTCGCGGCGACCGTGTTCGGCGTGTTGGCCGGATTCGCCGTGCGCTACTGGTCGCGGCGCGCGGTCCTGACGACCGGGCTGGTACTGGTCGGTGTCGCCATGGCGTCGCTGACGATGATCACCCCGTCCACCGCCTATCTGCGGCTCGGCTTCGCGCTGTTCGTCGTCGGCGTGGGCCTGGGACTGGCCTTCACCGCGGCCAGCGACGTCATCATGGGCAGCGTCATGCCGCAGCGAGCTGGTGCTGCGGCGGCAGTCTCGGAGACTGCCTACGAACTCGGCATGGCTCTAGGCATCGCGATACTCGGCTCGATCATCACGGCCGTATACCGCGGCCTAGTGATTCCAACCGGTACCCCCGACGCGGTGGCGTCGCATGCCCGGGAGTCGCTCGCCGCCGCCGTCGACGCGTCAGGAAAACTGCCCGCCGACAACGCGGATGTCTTGTTGACCGCTGCAAAGGACGCCTTCACCGACGGGTTGGCCATCGCAGTGGGGGTCGGCTCGGCGCTGCTTCTGGCGTCGGCGCTTGGCGTGTGGCTGCTGCTCAAGCCCCGCCCGACGGGACCAACGGATCAGAGGGGAGAGGTGGAATGCTCTGCTCGAAGCTGAACACGTTATCGGGGTCGTACTTTGCCTTGATCGCGCGCAGTCGGTCGACGTTGGGTCCCCAATAGGCGGACTCCCAGTCCGCCATGCCGGCGTTGGGCACGTTGACGTAGGCGCCGTTCACGTAGGGCTCCAACGCTTGGTTGAACTCGGCAACCCAGGCCAGGCACTTCGAAGTCAGTGGATCCTCCGTTGCCGGTATTCCTCCACGAGTGCCCCAGCCGGCGCCTGGCTCGGCGTAGAAGAGCGCGTTTCGGTGGGTAAAAGCTGAGCCGCCGGAAGGCTCACTGGCCTTGAGGGCCCCGCCGAAGGCATTGGTGAAGTAGTTGCAGTCCGGCGTGGGGGCCTTCGACATGAATGAGGCGACCAGGCTGATCGCCCCAACGGGGAAAGGATCGGAGACGAACTGAGAGAAGAACTTCCAGTTCGCGGCCTCCTGAGATATCGGTATCTGGAATCCCGCGTAGGTGTCGGCCCAGCTCGCGTTCGCCGTCGAGATCTCGGGATCACCGACTGACAGGATCGGCGCGAGCATCTGCGTAGCCTCTGCCTCGGACCCGGATGCGAGAACACCGACCAGCAGGATCTCATCGGGGTGTATCTCGAGCTGACTCGTGAGGCGGTTGTCGGCAAAGGGCGCCGAGCGCTGCCACGCGTCGAAGACCCCGCGAAGGTCATCGAGGCCTGGCCACCTCGCGGTGACATAGATGGTCTGCGTCAGCGGATAGATCTTGTAGGTCAGTGACGTGACGATGCCGAAATTGCCGTTGCCTGCGCCGCGCAGCGCCCAGAGCAGATCTGAGTTGCTCTGCTCATCTGCGACGACCGCTTGTGCCCCAACGTCGTTGGACACAACGACGACCTCTGCCGCCAGGAGGTTGTCCGACGCCATGCCGAAGATGCGGCTAAGGAGCCCGAAGCCGCCGCCAAGGGTTGCACCGGCCAGGCCGACGGTCCCTTCGGTGCCGGTCGGGGCCGCAAAACCGGCCTTGCCGAGCGCGGTCACGGCCTCCAACTGGTTGAGCCCGGCGCCGACAGTCGCAGTGCTCGATGCCATATCGATTGTCGCCGACTTCATTTCGCTGACGTCGATGACGATCCCGTGATCGACATTGGACCAGCCCTCAATGCAGTGGCGGCCACTACGCATGCGAAGCGGGACATTGTTCTGCCGCGCCCAGGCCAGCGCGTTGACCACATCATGCGTGTCCTGGGCGAACACGATCGCCGTCGGCTCGTGGGAGAAGAGCAGGTTGTAGCCGGCGCTTGCCGTCGGGTAGTCCGTGTCGCCCGGCCGGACGACTCGGCCCGTCAGCTCGGCCGGTCGTGCCGTGGTGGACGTCATTCGGTCATCGCAGGCGCGGCCGCGAAAATGTCTTCGCCCGGCTCGATGTCGAGCACCTCGCGGTTGAAGATCAACATCTTGGCGAAGTAGACCCCGCCGGCGACGATCAGGCCGACGACAATCAGGGTGGGCACTGTGGCATCGCCGGGGGTGACGAGCACGAACAGCACGAACGCCTCCCAGACCAGCGCAGCGATGGCGACCGGCAGCTCGAAGCGACCCAGGCTGAAGCCGCCCTCCTTGTGCTCGAGTCGTTTCCGCACCACAAGGTAGAGGATCACGATCGCGCCGTAGATGAGCGCAGGCAGGATCGTCGACCCGATGATGAGCTGCAGCAACGCTTCACCGGGGAGCGCGAGCATCAGGACCACACCCACAACCAGGATCAGGATCGTCGCCGGGACCGGGGTTTGCGTGCGCGCGTTGACCCGCCGCATCAACGCGTGCGCGGGGAAGCGTTCATCGCGCGCCATGGCGAACACCTGCCGCGAGCACGCCGCCATCACCACCATCCCGGCGCCGAACATCGCAAACGTTAGCCCCGCCAACAGGATTCGCTCTGTGACCGGTCCGAGCTGACTGCGGATGATCGCGGCGACCGGCGAGCCGCTGGCGCTCACGCCCGGAATGTCCTTGATCGCGATGGTGAGCGCGATCAAGAACACCAGCCCCAGCACTCCCGCTGCGACCACCGATGCCACGATCGCCCGCGGGACGCTGCGAAACGGATCCTTCGCCTCTTCGGCGAGATTCGCCGCGGAGTCGAATCCTACGAGCGTGGTGAGGCCCATGATCATGCCGGCCATCAACCCGCCGCCGATGGCGAAGTAGTTGGGGTCTCCTGAGGTGATACCGCGCGAGGTGAGGTTGCCGAGGTCGCCGCTGCCGGTGAACACCATGACGGCGGCCAGCGCGATCACCAACACCACGACGATGGCCAGTTCGATTCCCACCGCGCCCGAGGTGATCAGGCCGAGCAGGCGCGTCGAGGCGATCACCAGCACGGCCTGAATGATCAATATCGCCACCGTGATCAGCCGAGCGGTGTCCTCACTCTCGTGCATCCCTACCAGCGGCATGAACGCCTGACTCGCCAGCGCGTTGTCCAGGGCGACCACGGCGATCGCCAGGTACCAGAACGTCAGCCACCCGAACAACCAACCGATCTTCGGGTTGGCCAGCCTTGACGCCCACTGATACGAGGAGCCGCTGAGGGCTATGCGGGCCGCGAACTGCGCGACCACCAACGCCACCAGAGTCTGTCCTACCGCCGCGAGGATCCATAGCCAAATTCCGATCGGTCCGGCAGTCACAAGTAGGTCGTCGTATGTGGCGAAGATGCCGACGGCCACCGAGATGAACGCGAACGAGATCGCGAATATCTGAAAGGCGCCGAGAGTTCGTTTGAGTTCTGGCTCGTACCCACAGTCCCGACACTCTTCGTCTGCAGTAGCGGTGTCCGCCACATTCTCTACCGTCATATCCGACCTTCCGTGGCGGGTGATACACGCACACTAGATGACGCGGCGACCTTTTGTGTCGCGAAATTGACGATTAGGTAAATTGCTGTGCGGCCGATTCGGGGCCCCCGGCGTATCGGGTTAGAAAATCCGTCCAACCAGAAAAATCAGAGGCTAGAGCATGAGATGTGGCATTGCTGGCGAAATCCGAAGTCGACGAGAGGCGCTTCGCCAGATGTTAGCGGTCTTCCGATGGCGGAACCGCCGAGCTAACGGGTTCGTAACCGGTGCCGGGCCTCTGCGGCGCGTGTGCTGATGGCATCCCAGTTCCGTACGGTCATCAGATCGCTTGGCGTCAGCCAGGACCCGCCGACGCACGCGACATTGGGCAGCGCGAGATAGTCGGGGACAGTGGCCCGGTCGACGCCCCCGGTGGGGCAGAAGGTGACCTCGGGCAGTGGTCCCGCCAGCGCCCGTAGCGCCTGCGCACCGCCTGCGGACAAGGCGGGGAAGAACTTCATCTGGGTGATCCCGTGCTCCATCAGTGCGATCACCTCGCTGGCGGTCGCCGCGCCGGGCAGGAAGGGGACGGCCTGGTCGAACATGGCCTCCAGCAGACGAGGCGTCCAACCCGGAGACACCAAGAAGGCCGCGCCTGCGCCAACCGCTTCGCGCGCCTGCTCCGCACGGACGATGGTGCCCGCACCCACCGCCATGTCCGGCACCTGTTCGGCCACCAACCGGATCGCGTCGAGCGCGTCGGCAGTGCGAAGCGTGATCTCCATGGTGTCGACGCCGCCGGCCAGCAGCGCGCGGGCCAGCGGAACGGCGTCGACGGCGCGATCGACGACGACCACTGGGATCACCGGGCCCCGCTTCATCAAATCGATTGCCGTATTGGGTGATTCGGTCACGAGCGTACCTCCGCGAGCAGGGCAGCCGAGCCGTGGCGGTACACGTCATCGGCGAGGCTGATGACTCGGTTGGTGAACTCGGTGTTGTCCGACGCGTCTCCGGTGACGGAGGAATCGGTGACCAGCCGCCGCACCGCCTCGGCCACCGGAAGGCCGGTGGTCATGTCGCGCAGATCGTCAGCACGCGGGTCCGACAACTGGATCGAGCGGCCCGCAGCATCGACCGGGTCGACAACGTGCAAGGCCCATCCCGCGATACCCAGCGCCGCCCAGCGGGCGGATGCACCCTGTGCGGCTCGGCCTGACACGGTGCTCAACAGCCGCGGTCCGATCTTCTGCGAGCCATCCGCCGCGACCTGGATAGTGGTATGCGGCAGTGCTGGATTGGCGAAGCGGACGAGGACGGCTTCGCCGTACCCGATCGCGTCGACGCCGGGTGGCACGTCGAGCGAAGGCACGACGTCCTCGGCGAAAAGCCGCCGGCACACGTCGAGTAGTACCGGGTCCGCCACCGCATCGGCGATCGATTCATGGCCGAGCCGCAGCCCGAGGTATGCCAGCGTCGAGTGCGCGGCGTTGAGCATCCGCAGCTTGAGCTGTTCCCACGGCGCGGCGTCGTCGACGAGCTGGGCGCCCACCGACGACCACGGCGGAACAGGTCCGGCGAACCGGTTCTCGATGACCCACTGCCTGAACGGTTCACAGATCACCGGCGCCTCGTCGCGCACACCGATGCGCTCGTATAGCGCGGCAATTTCGTATTCGGTGGTGACCGGAACGATCCTGTCCACGACCGTCGACGGGAACGCGGCGCCATCAAAGGAAAGACCTGCGGTGTCAGCGAAGTCGTGAACTAGCCGCTCCAGCAACCGGCCATTGTCGGGCAGGTTGTCGCACGAGATCACGGTGAGCGGGCCCGCTCCGGCCGCGGCTCGTCGCGCAATCGCGTGTGCGAGTACACCCGGTACCGTCCGCGGTGTGCGGGAGCCGAGGTCGGCGAGAACATACGGGTCGTCGTGCCGGAGCTCGCCGGTGACCGGGTTGTGCCGGTACCCCTTCTCTGTGACGGTCAGCGTGACCACGTGCACAACGGGATCGCTGATGCGGTCGACGACCGCTTCGGGATCGGCGGACGCGTCGGCTACTTCGCGCAGCGCGCCGACGATGCGCAGCGGTGCGGCATTGGAGCCGCGCTCGACGACGGTGTACAACCCGTCTTGCGGAGCAAGCCGGGCGGCCGCGGCACCACTGCGCTGAGTGAACGCCGCAATGCCCCAGTGGGTTTCGCCACTGTGCCGGATGGCATCTTCGGTGTAGATCGCCTGGTGAGCACGGTGGAAGGCGCCGAGGCCGAGATGGACGTGACCAACCGTCAGGCTCTGCGGATCCGGCACCGGGGGAGTCGCAGTCCCGTAGTTTCCGCGGCGCAGGGTGCTCACGCCAGTACCTCCGCGTGTGCGCGGACAGTGGTCAGCGGCGCGATACCCCCACTGCCACCGAGCCCGCCGACCGCCAGTGACGAAGCGGCAGCACCGATCCGGACCGCCGTGGTCAGGTCATCCCCCAAGGCAAGCCGGGCTGTCACCGTCCCGGCGAACACATCGCCGGCACCCGTTTGATCTACCAGATTCGGCGCTGGAAACGCCGGTTGCCAATGCGCTGCGTCGGCGTCGACGTGAACACCGGTGGCACCGCATGTCACTGCGACGGCCGCAGCGCCACCGGCTCGCAACTTGGCGGCCGCCTGTGCCGCATCGGAAATGCCGAGAAGAGCGTCACATTCGTGTGGCGCGGAGGGTGTCACCAGGGTGCAGTACGGCGCGAGTTCATTCAGCAGAGCTGACGCCTCCGCCGCATTGGTCAGCCGGGGCCGGAAGTTCGGGTCGTAGACGAAGCGCCGGGCTCGGCGTGCCGCCTCGAGCACCGTCGCGCGTGCTGTGGGCGACAACGCCGCAGTGATGCCGCTGACCAGCACGCCACCGGCGTCCTCGAGCAGGTTAGCGGGCAGGTCCTCCGGCGCGAGTCTTGAACCTGCGGAACCTTCTCGGGCATAACAGAATTGGCGATCACCGTGCGGATCAGAGTGCTGGACATAGATGCCCTGGAAGTTGTCGTTGCGCTTAATGAAACCGGTGTGCACTCCGAGTTCGGCCAGCCGCTCGATCACGGCGGCGCCGAGCTCGTCCTCGGAGACCCTCGCGATGACGGCGACGCTGGCCCCGGCGGCCACCGCGGCCGCCGCGGTGTTCACCACGTCGCCTGACACCGCGAGGCCACACTCCACGCCGTGCGTGATCGGTCCGCGAGTGCTGATCTCGATCAGCGGCTCGCCAAGCAGGACGACGTCGAATCGGTTCACCAGTCGTGCACCGATCCGTCGGTCCGGCGGTTGACCGGAAGACATTTCGGGTCATACGCGAAGCGCTTGGCGGCTTCCTCGTCGACGTCGACGCCCAGACCGGGCGCGTCGCCCGGGTGCATCAGACCGTCGTGGAATGCCCAATTGGTGCGGAAGACCTCGTCGGCCGGCTCCAGATGGCCCATGAACTCCTGGATGCCGAAGTTCGGCACCGCCATATCGACGTGCAGTGCGGCTGCGAAGGACACGGGCGACAGATCACCGGCACCGTGGGAACCCGTTCGCACACCATACAATTCGGCCAGCGAGAAGATCTTGCGCAGATGCGAGATGCCGCCCGAATGCGACACCGAGGTGCGGATGTAGTCGATGAGTCGTTCGGTGATCAGATGCTGGCAGTCCCAGATCGTGTTGAAGACCTCGCCGACTGCGAGCGGTGTGGTGGTGTGCTGGCGGATCAGCCGGAACGCTTCCTGGTCCTCGGCGGGCGTCGCGTCCTCCATCCAGAACAGCCGGTGCTCCTCGAGGTCCTTGCCGAGCCTGCCGGCCTCGATGGGGGTGAGCCGGTGGTGAACGTCGTGCAGCAGGTGCACGTCGAACCCGAACCGGTCCCGCACCGCGCCAAGCATCTTCGGCGCGAACCGCAGGTATGGTCCGGTCTCCCAGCTCTCCTCGGCGGGCAGATGTGCGGACGCGGGCTCGTACAGGCCCGATCCCGGGTGCACGCCGTAGACCTTGTCCATCCCCGGAACCGCACACTGCGCGCGCACAGCCCGGTACCCGCGGTCGAGGTAGCCGGCGAAGTCGTCGAGCATCTCGTCGAGGCTGCCCCCGCTGGCATGGCCGTACACCATGACGCCGTTGCGCGCCGCGCCACCGAGCAGCTTGTAGACGGGCAATCCGGCGGCCTTGCCTTTGATGTCCCATAGCGCGACGTCCACGGCGGCGATGGCGGTCATGGTGACAGGGCCCCGGCGCCAGTACGCGCCCTTGTATAGGTACTGCCAGGTGTCCTCGATCTGGTGCGCGTCGCGTCCGATCAACTGCGGGCACACATGGTCGCTCAGATAGGAGGCGACAGCGAGTTCGCGGCCGTTGAGGGTCGCGTCGCCCCAGCCCACCAATCCGTCGTCCGTGGTGATCTTGAGGGTGACGTAGTTGCGGCCGGGTGCCGTGATCAGCACATCCGCGGCGACGATCTTCATGCCTTACATACAAGCTCTAGGAAGCAGGATCTGTCAACAG
>JAJKIB010000143.1 GCA_021154745.1 Mycobacterium sp. | reverse complement strand
CGCAGCCCGCCGTCACCTCTTCCTTCCCACCTACAAGGCTGATTTGTCACGGCTGCCACATTCCCGCCGATGATCGTCCGTGGACGGAACTCCGGGGGGGCACGAGCTCGACGACGAGGGCTGCTGTATTCAATGCGAGCGCCACGTCGCACTGGGACGCAGCAAGGTCGGCCGCTGGCAACCGGTGTGTTTGAAGGATCGCCGCGGTTTCCGGCCGAACTGATCTGCCCGGCGATCAAACCGAAGCCGTAACGGCCAAAGATCGTTTCGCCTGTACGCGTCGGCGCTTGACCGGTTAACGTCGTCGCTCGACCGCACTATCTCCTTCGGAGTGGTCGCTGTGAACGCCGCCCCAGCCAGATCCCCCCAAGGCTGGGGCGGCTCGCTCTGTGTCGCAGCGGTGCCGGACGTGGCGCAGCCCCGGTCGTCTCCTCTGGGAGAAGGTTCCTCGACCGGGACTGCCCAGCAACATTCGTGCCCCGCCGCGGCCAGCACTAACCCTGCGATTCTGAGCCGCCGCGGCCCAGACGTGGTGCGGCCCCGGCCGAGGCCGAGGGGATTAGGCTCTGCCAGCCGGGGCTGCTAGCAAACGTCCTGCCCGAAAGCGACTCGCGGTAATCCTGCAGCCGGCCGGATTTCTCCGGACGGCAGGAGCGTGCTGAGGCTCAGGCTCAAGGTTGCGCGCCCACCCGTCGATTTCGATTGGGCCAAATGCGGCCGCACCGTCCACGGTCGGGGCCGCAAATATGTAGGGACACCTCAATGGTCCCGCCGCCGCGGGCCTCCTGGGTGGCGGGACCGGAGAAACCGCACTTGGCTCTGACCCAGGCGAGAGACCCCCTCGCAGCCGACGTCGACATGGTTGCAGAACACCTTCCCGCCGATGACGAGCGGTGCGCTGTTGGTGTTTCCGGTCGGGTTGTTGCGTCGTGTCTCGCCAGTCGCCGTCAACGAACATGGTCACGATCTGAGGCGTCCGGGTACATGTGACGTTGTGCCAGGCACCGTCTGTGAGAGGGCTGTGTGATGTTGCGGTGGGCTGCGTCCCGACGCCACTGCCCGCATGGAGTACGGCGCTTCGGACTGGCCAAGATGTGACCAGGTCACACACGACGCCTCGACAGTGATGCCTGCCCGCGCGTCAGCCACCCGCGCGCGAGGGCCGCGCTGAAAGCGCCCTCTAGCCCAACTCCAACTGGTGGAACTACCCACGCCGCAAACTCACTGAGAACCGCTACCCGGCATGCGCGCGCGTCAGGCACGCGGGCGAAGACTGCGGTGACGACGACGATCGGACTGGAGAATCCGGGGCGAGGTGTTACCAATCGCCTGAGCTAGCAGGGTCTGGCATCAGGACGGTTTGCTAGTGATGCTGGCAATCAGCTCGTGGCAGCGATTCGCGCGGTCGCCATCTGACTTGGCGCACTCCTCGAAGAACGCCCGAACTTCCCCGTGCTCGTGCGCATCCTCAATGAACTTCGAGTAGAGCTGAGATCCATTAAGGGCGTGGTATTGGACGCTAACCAGGTCGTAGACGACATCGTCCGTCGGCGGATGAAGATCAGCCACAGCACGGCTCCTTTCAATTGACCACTGTCGAGCGCTCTCTACCCCCTGTTCCTCAACTCACACAAGCGACTCGATGCCGCATGCGCGGCCGGACCGATTCCAGCTTCCTTGGCCGCCGTGCCGGTGACCAGCATGTGCTTAAGGTCGCGCGCAACGGGAGCCAGACAGATTCGCCAGATCTTTCAGTGGAGGCTGACGAGGACTAGCACAGTGCCCGCGTGGGCGCGTGTATGTCCGCCGCGCGGAAGGGCGAGGTCACGTGAACCTTCCTCCCCACCCCCGGGTTTTCCTCCCCGACACCTCAACGCTTGCGCAGGAGAGGGTTGACCGGCGCTGGCGCTTCGCAACCAAAAGAAGATCTGCGACGGCATCCCGATACAGCGGAGGGGGATCACGTCCTCAGCCATCTCTCAAATGCTTTGTCGGCAGCTGAGGATGTGACCGAAGGGGCTGTTGGCCGCAACCGCTAACCCACTGACGCCCGCTTAGTTACCTGGTTTGACGTGACGCGGACAAAGATGTCGCTTGAGCCGTTGGTATCACTGGGCACCAAGTTCGCCGCATCTGATGTGAACGCCAATTTCGAACCGTCGGACGACAGCGAGGGTTCTGAGCTGGCGCCGTCCCCTTCCAGACCGCCCGAACTAAGCGACTGCCGCACAGTTGTCTGAGCAACCATGGACCACACAAATATGTCGTTTACGCCGTTAGTGTCGTCATTCACTAGGTTGGTCGCCACTGATTGATACGCAACGAAGTTGCCATCAGCCGACACAGCGGACGCGTAACTGTCGCTGTTGCCTTGGACTCCAGCAGCCCCAACCGACACCCGCGAGGTTATTTGATTTGTACGATCCCTTACGAGCACGTCGAAAGCGAAGTTGGTGTCGTCTGCCACTAGGTTGGATGCGTCCGACGTGAACGCGACGAAACGGCCGTCAGCCGAGATTGATGGTGCGAAGCTGTCGCTGTTGCCCTCAGTACCAGTTGAGCTGATCGACACCCGTTTGGTGGATTTGTTGATTTGATCGCGAACGAATACATCGAAGTAGGGGTTGGTATCTCCATTGACCAAGTTCGAGGCATCGCTGCGGAAGG
This sequence comes from Mycobacterium sp., assembly GCA_021154745.1. GTDB lineage: Bacteria > Actinomycetota > Actinomycetes > Mycobacteriales > Mycobacteriaceae > Mycobacterium. Next base: position 2,507 of record JAJKIB010000143.1, on the reverse strand, counting down.
CGACGTATCGACCGTCTGCCGAGATAGATGGGCCAACCGCGCCGGTACTGGCTTGGACGCCGCTCGAACTTACTGAAATCAGTCGGGTCACCGCATTGGTCCGGTCGCGGACGAAGACGTCGGTGCTCCCGTTCGTATCCCCGTTCACCAGATTGACAGCTGACGAGTCAAACGCTACGTAGCGCCCGTCCGCAGAGATTGAAGGATCAAAGCTGACGCCTTTGGACTGCGCACCGCTGGAGGTAACCGAGAGGCGTCTCGTCACGTGATTAGTCATATCGCGGATAAAGACGTCGCTCGCTCCATTTGTGTCGCCCGCTACCAGATTCGACGCCTCTGAGTCGAAAGCGATGTAACGACCATCTGCGGATATCGATGGTTCCACACTGGCGCCGTTGGCTTGGACTCCGTTCGAGTTCACGGAAATGCGACGAGTCACCTGGTTAGCCAGGTCACGTAGGAAGACGTCCGTTGTCCCGTTGGTATCACCGCCGACCAGGTTCGCGGCACTCGACGTGAACACAATGTAACGACCGTTCGCGGAAATAGATGGGGAGTCGCTCGAGGTGTCGGCCTGAATTGAGGTAGCCGATGAGGCGGCCGCTAGCCCAGGGCGAACGGTTGCGTCCGCCGTTGCGCCTGCCATGGAGACCATCACCAGCCCAGCCGCGCTGAGCAAGGCTAGAAAGACCTGCCGTGGAGAATTCGCCTTCATGTTGACTTTCTACGGGAACAACGGCTGCGTACGCAACAAACAATCCGCTCTGTCTGCTAAGCGAATCGCTCATAGTCGCAGACTGGCGACTCCGTCAGAGGCACGAGCCCATTGACATCTGTGCCCAACCGGAAAGCGTCATGCTCAGCGGTAGGGAGCGCGTTGTTTGGTGCAAGTGACAGTGATGGGCTTTTCGACAATGGCCTGATACGGGTGAAGGTCGGACTTGTATTCGTTGACTTTTGCGTAGCCATACAGGATCAAGGTACGAGTCCCAAGGGGTACGAGCCACCGACCTTGGCTTCGTCGCTGGGTTGGCACGCCACCGTTTCGGTAAATCAGGCAAGGGTTGTACTTGGCCCCTACACGCGCGACGTACGGCCCATCTGGAGGTGCTTGGTCGTCGGTGTACCAGGAATAGGCTCCGCCGCAGCAGTGGAGTTTGCCTCGCTCACCGTCGTCCAGTACGGGCTGGAAGCCGTCCAGCACCTTCTCAGCACGCCAGTGTGATTCACACTCCATCCGCTCATGGACTCGTATGTACCCGTCGATGCCGCCGAGGAAGCCCGAATCGGGTGACCCGACCTCTTGCCCACCACCTATATGTAGGTCGCACCCACTGTCCTTGCCGTCCTCGTTCAGAAGCGGATAGGTCTGGGGATGCAACCACAGTGCCTGCGCGGGCAGGGCCACCGCGACGAGCAGCACCGGGATCAGCACTGCTAGGGCGATCTTGCTCATCGGCCCCTCCGTTGCGCTCCGCCCGTTACACGGTCTAACGCCCTGACCTGACCGTCAAGAGTGGGTGGCCACATCACTCGGAGTCGGCCTGCTGGTGACAATGTCATCAGGTCGGCTCTCTTGATGCCGTGGCCCACTGCGAGCACCATCTCAGTGCTCGGCGTAGTAGTCGTGAAGCTGTCGAACCTGGTCTGCCCAAAACTGCTCACGTTCGGCGTGGTTGGCGTTCCGTGGCAGCTGGCCGAGGTCTGCGGCCAGGGAGTAGAAGCCGGGGGCCTGCGTCGTTGGCGTCGATGTAGGTGACGGCGCCTGCGGCGTGCGCTGACGCCGACTGGCACGGCCGTGATCGTGGGCGGGGAGGACGGCGGGGACCTCACCGCCGGCATGAACCGCACCCTGCGTCCGCTAACCCTCTCAACTGTTTCCAGGCAGCGCTTCGCAAACTTCATCAACAAGGAGCGAGCCAGCGACCTCGAGCGGCTCTCCGGGCTCATCGAGGCCGGTCAAGTGACGCCGAGCATCGATCGAACGTATCCACTGGACCAGGTGCCGGAAGCCATGCGCCAGCTCGAGGCCGGCCTCGTCCGGGGAAAGCTCGCCATCACCGTCTGAGCACTCCGACAACTAAACGAAGTACGGTCATTGGCGGACAGCTCCGCAGAGCAGTTCCACGTTCTGGTCTGGCGACCGCGTTCACCGCGGACCAGGGCCGCTCTTCTGTGGGTTCCCTGGATTCGATCTTGCGCAGGCTTACAAACCTTGCTCAGCGAACGTTTGCCCCCGCGGCTAACGCGATTGCGAGGATGGCGGCGACGGCAAAGTCCACGGCTGCGCAGAATGGCGGCCACCATCGGGTGCCGGTGACAAACCGCGTGCGGTGTTGCCAAAGGTCTTTGAGGCCGTGGCCCGTGAGTCCGGCGACCAGTAGCCAGGCTGCTCCGGTGACGGTGGCGGTGGCGACTACGACGAAGACCGTGGCGACGGCGACCTCGGTTGCGATGACCTTCCAGCGTCCGTCGGCCACGCTGAACCCGATGTAGACGGCAGCGAT
>JAJKIB010000142.1 GCA_021154745.1 Mycobacterium sp. | reverse complement strand
GATGGTTGGGCGACGAGCTCGGCAAGAGCGAGCACTTCGAGGTGGTGGCCGACGGCTCGGCGATCCCGGTGCTCAGCTTCCGGCTGGCCGGTGGTTTCGGCTACACCGAGTTCGACGTGTCATACGCGTTGCGCGCCTACGGGTGGCAGGTGCCTGCCTACACCATGCCGGAGGGTGCGACCGATGTCACGATGCTGCGCATTGTGGTGCGTGAGGGCTTCTCCGCGGACCTGGCCAGGGTTCTTCGCGACGACATCACCACCGCGATAGCCCACCTCGACGAGCTGAAGCCCGGCGGCCACTTCAACGAGGTGCAGCCCTTCGCCCACTAAGCCAGCCACCGACCCGCGCCGCCGCTCTGGGACAATCGGCGGTGGTGACATGACGATGCAGACGACCGAGCTTTCGCTGACCCCCACCGCTGCCGCCGAGGCCGTGGTTGACCTCGACGCGATCGCGCATAACGTGCGGTTGCTGCGTGAGTGTGCCGGGTCGGCCCAGGTGATGGCCGTCGTCAAGGCCGACGGGTACGGCCACGGCGCGGTGCCCGTCGGGCGCGCCGCCCTCGCCGCCGGGGCGGCCGAACTCGGCGTCGCCACCATCGACGAGGCGCTGGCGCTGCGCCGTGACGGCATCTCCGCGCCGGTGCTGGCGTGGCTGCACTCGCCGGGCACCGACTTCGGACCCGCGCTGGAGGCAGACGTTGAGGTGGCGGTGTCGTCCGTGCGCCAGCTCGGCGAGGTGCTCGACGCCGTCGAGCGCACCAGCCACACCGCCACCCTCACCCTCAAGGTGGACACCGGGCTGAACCGCAACGGCTTGAGCGCCGTCGAGTATCCGGAGGTGCTGACCGTGCTGCGCCGCGCGCACGCCGATGGCGCGCTCCGGCTGCGCGGCATCATGTCGCATCTGGTGTACGGCGACGATCCGGACAACCCGTTCAATGATCTTCAGGCACAGCGCCTGACGGATATGGCGGCGCACGCCCGCGACCAAGGGGTGCACTTCGAAATCGCGCACCTGAGCAACTCCCCGGCCGCCATGACCCGCCCCGATCTGGCGTTCGACATGGTCCGGCCGGGCATCGCGGTGTACGGGCAGACCCCAATTCCGGAGCGCGGCGACATGGATCTGCGCCCGGCGATGACATTGAAATGCCCTGTCGCACTTGTTCGATCGGTGCGCGCCGGCGATGGAGTGTCCTACGGCCACACCTGGATCGCCGATCGCGACACCACGCTGGCGTTGCTGCCTATCGGTTATGCCGACGGGGTGTTCCGGACCTTGAGCGGCCGCATCGACGTGCTGCTCAACGGCCGGCTGCGACGCAGCGTCGGCCGCATCTGCATGGACCAATTCGTGGTGGATCTGGGTCCTGGTGAAATCGACGTGGCCGAAGGTGACGACGCCATTCTGTTCGGCCCCGGCACACGGGGCGAGCCAACGGCGCAGGATTGGGCCGATCTGCTCGGCACCATCAACTACGAGGTCGTCACCAGCCCCCGCGGCCGGGTCACCCGAACATATCGTGGAGCGACGGGCCAAAGTCGTTGAGCGGTAACAAGACTGTGCGGCCGCGCGGCCGAAGGTCCAGTGCGCCCTGGCTGGCCGGGGCGGCTGGGCTGACGGCGGTCGGCACCGCCGCGGGAGTATCCGTGGCCAGGTCACTGCGTCGCCGCGTGAGCACCGACGATCCCTACGAGGACGAGAATTTCGAACTCCTCGACGCCGACCGCGGCTACGTCGTCACCACACCCGACGGAGTAGACCTCGCAGTGCGCGAGGTCGGTCCCGAGGATGCTCGCCTGACCGTGGTGTTCGCGCACGGCTTCTGTCTTCGGATGGGCGCCTTCTACTTTCAGCGCGCACGACTGGCTGACCAGTGGGGACCGCAGGTGCGCATGGTCTTCTACGATCAGCGGGGACATGGCCAATCGGGCGAAGCGCCACCGGAGACGTACACCGTCACGCAGCTGGGCCAAGACCTGGAAACCGTGCTCGCCGTGATGGCGCCGCGCGGCCCTGTGGTGCTGGTCGGGCATTCGATGGGCGGCATGACCGTGCTGTCGCACGCGCGGCAGTTTCCGCAGCGCTATCCGACCCGCATCGTCGGCGCGGCGATCATCGCCTCTGCCGCCGAAGGCGTTTCGCGGTCACCGCTGGGCGAGATCCTGAAGAATCCGGCCCTGGAGGCGGCTCGCTTCGCCGTCCGGTACGCCCCCAAGACGGTGCACCGCACGCGCGGCGCCGCCAAATCGGTGATCGCCCCGATCCTGCGGGCGGCGTCCTACGGTGACGAAGAGGTGAGCCCGAGCGTCGTGGCGTTTTCCGAGAAGATGATGCACGAGACGCCGATCGCGACGTTGGTGGAGTTCCTGCACGCGCTTGAGGTTCACGACGAGGCCGGGGCGCTGCCGACGCTGGCGAAGGTGCCCGCCCTGATCGCGTGCGGTGACCGCGACCTGCTCACTCCGCTGGAGCACACGCAGAGCATGGCCGCCGCGTTGCCGAAGTCCGAGGTGGTGATCGTCGGCGGCGCAGGCCATCTGGTGCAGCTCGAACAGCCAGAGGCCATCGACGATGCCCTTGTCCGACTGGTCGAGCGCGCCACGCCCTCCAAGCTGGTCGCGCTCACGCGTCGAGTGCGCGACCGGGTGCGCAACCATGGCTGAGCACTACTCCGGTACCGCCGAATTGCCCACTGCCGAGGACACCATCGCGTTGGGCGTCCAGCTCGGGGGGCAGTTGCGCGCCGGTGATGTGGTGGTGCTGTCGGGTCCGCTGGGTGCAGGTAAAACGGTGTTGGCCAAGGGAATTGCGCGATCAATGGACGTGGAAGGGCCGGTGATTTCGCCGACGTTCGTGTTGGCCCGTGTGCATCGTGCCTGCCGCGCGGGTGCCCCGGCGATGATCCACGTCGACCTGTATCGGCTGCTCGACCACGCCTCTGTCGACCTGCTGGCGGAACTCGACTCGCTGGACCTCGACACCGATCTCGACGACGCGGTCGTCGTCGTGGAGTGGGGCGAAGGCCTGGCGGAACGACTGTCGGACAATCACCTCGATATCCGGCTCGAGCGCGGACCGAACACCGAAGTGCGGACCGCGATCTGGCAGTGGGGCAGGCAGTGACCATGCTGATCCTGGCCATCGACACCGCGACGCCGGCCGTCACCGCGGGCATCGTGAGGCTCGATGGCGTCGAGGTGCTCGCCGAGCGGGTCACCGTCGACGCCCGGGCGCACGCCGAGCGGCTCACCCCGAACGTGCTTGCGGCGCTCGGCGAAGCCGGCCTGGCCGTCGGTGACTTGGGCGCCGTTGTGGTCGGTTGCGGGCCTGGCCCTTTCACCGGATTGCGCGTCGGGATGGCGACGGCCGCGGCATACGGTCACGCGCTCGGCATCCCGGTGCACGGTGTCTGCAGCCTCGATGCGATCGGGGTGGACACGGTGGGTGAGGCGCTGGTGGTCACCGATGCTCGTCGCCGCGAGGTGTACTGGGCGCGCTACCGCGACGGGGTCCGCATCGCAGGGCCAGCTGTGGATGGGCCGGCGGACGTGCCGGGCGCTGCCGAGGCGCTGGCGCGCCCGCCGATCTATCCAACGGCGGCCGGATTGGTGCATGCCGTCACCGATTGGACGGCCGAGCCGGCACCGTTGGTGCCGATGTACCTACGCCGGCCCGACGCCAAACCATCGGCGGTGGCCCGATGACTGTCACGTACGACACGCTGACGCGCCACGACGCGGCCCGGTGCGCGGAGCTGGAAAAGCAGCTGTTCGAAGGCGACGATCCGTGGCCGGCGCGGGCGTTCATGGCGGAGTTGGAGGCCAAGCACATCCGTTATGTGGCCGCCCGTGCCGACGACAAGCTCGTGGGCTACGCCGGGATCTCCCAGCTCGGCCGAAAGCGGCCTTACGAGTACGAGATTCACACCATCGGGGTGGACCCCGCTTACCAGGGCCAGGGCATCGGCAGGCGGATGATGACGGAGCTGCTCGAATACGCTTCGGGTGGCACGGTCTTTCTCGAGGTGCGCACCGACAACGAAGCAGCGATCGCGCTGTACGAGAGCCTGGGCTTCGTCAACGTCGGCCTGCGGCGTCGGTACTACCGAGCCAGCGGCTCCGACGCATACACCATGAGACGGGATCCGCAATGACGATCGTCCTGGCCATCGAAAGCTCCTGCGACGAAACGGGTGTCGGCATCGCCCGCCTCGACGACGCCGGTACCGTGACACTGCTCGCCGACGAGGTGGCATCGAGCGTCGACGAACATGCGCGGTTCGGCGGCGTGGTTCCCGAGATCGCGTCGCGGGCGCATCTGGAGGCGCTGGGCCCGACGATGCGCCGCGCGCTAGGCACCGCGGACGTAGACAAGCCCGACGTCGTCGCCGCGACCATCGGACCGGGGCTGGCCGGTGCGCTATTGGTGGGAGTGGCTGCGGCCAAGGCATATTCGGCCGCGTGGCAGGTGCCGTTCTACGCCGTCAACCATCTCGGTGGTCACCTGGCCGCCGACGTCTACGACCACGGTCCGCTGCCCGAGAGCATCGGCCTGCTGGTCTCCGGCGGGCACACAAACCTGCTGCACGTGCGATCGCTGGGGGAGCCGATCGTCGAACTCGGCAGTACCGTCGACGACGCGGCCGGTGAGGCCTACGACAAGGTCGCGCGGCTGCTCGGGCTCGGCTATCCCGGCGGCAAGGTGCTCGACGACCTGGCCCGCGAGGGCGACCGCGACGCAATCGTGTTCCCGCGCGGCATGACCGGGCCTCGCGACGATCCGTACGCGTTCAGCTTCTCCGGGCTCAAGACCGCGGTGGCCCGCTACGTCGAGAGTCATCCGGACGCGTCGCAGGCCGATGTGGCGGCCGGCTTCCAGGAGGCGGTGGCCGACGTGCTGACGCGCAAGGCCGTCCGCGCCGCCAAGGAATTGAACGTGTCGACCTTGCTGATTGCCGGTGGGGTAGCGGCCAATTCGCGGCTGCGCGAGCTGGCAGAGGAACGCTGCGCGGCCAATGGACTGACGTTGCGGATCCCGCGGCCGCGGCTGTGCACCGACAACGGCGCCATGATCGCCTCGTTCGCCGCGCATCTGATCGCCGCGGGCGCATCGCCGTCGCCGCTCGATGTCGCCAGTGATCCCGGCCTGCCGATAGTGAAAGGACAGGTGGCATGACGCCCCGAAGGCGAGTGTGAGTGAGGATGGCAGCGAAGCGAGGACCGGAGCGAACAGGAGCCGAGGCATGAGTACCGAGGACAAGCTCGCCATCACCGAGCTGCTCTACCGCTACGCCGAGCTGATCGACGCCGGCGACTTCGACGGGGTCGGGCGGCTACTGGCGCGGGCGACGTTCGGCGGTTCCGGGCCCAGGGGTGCTTCGGGCGCTGAGAACATCGCCAAGCTGTTCGGCGCGACCACCCGCCGATATCCCCGGCATGGAAATACACCGCGGACACGCCACCTCGTGCTGAACCCGATCGTCGACGTCGCCGACAGGACGGCCACCGCGCGGTCCACCTTCTGCGTCATCCAGAACACCGAGACCGTGCCGCTGCAGCCAATCGTCGTCGGCCGGTACTTCGACACCTTCAGCTGCGACGATGCCGGCTGGTACTTCACCGCGCGGCAGGTCGACGTTGAGATGATCGGGGACATCTCGGCTCACCTGATGTTGAATCCGGGCGACTTCGACCGTTAGTCACGGGGTGACCTTGAGTGCTAGCACTCTCGTGTATAGAGTGCTAGGTGGCAGGCGGCCAACCCCTGTGCCGGCACCCGCGACGACGGCGCGAGGGCACGGACGCATGCCGAACACCTGTAATGCTGGCATCCGGGGATTGGCCCCGGATCTAAACCCGAACCACTGGAGGGCTCCATCGTGGCGAGCGTGAACATCAAGCCACTCGAGGACAAGATCCTCGTACAGGCCAACGAGGCCGAGACCACGACCGCGTCCGGTCTGGTTATCCCCGACACCGCCAAGGAGAAGCCGCAGGAAGGCACCGTCGTCGCAGTTGGCCCCGGCCGCTGGGATGAGGATGGCGAGAAGCGGATTCCGCTGGACGTTTCCGAGGGCGACGTCGTCATCTACAGCAAGTACGGCGGCACCGAGATCAAGTACAACGGCGAGGAGTACCTGATCCTGTCGGCGCGCGACGTGCTGGCAGTCGTCAACAAGTAAGAACCCGTGTTCCGCCCCGGGAATCCCCGTAATCGCGGGTGATTTCCGGGGCGGCATGCGTTAGACGCCCAGATAGCAGTCAGGAACAGACATATGAGCAAGCAGATCGAGTTCAACGAAACTGCGCGCCGCGCAATGGAAGCCGGCGTAAACAAGCTCGCCGACGCGGTACGGGTGACGCTGGGTCCCCGTGGCAGGCACGTGGTGCTGGCCAAGGCGTTCGGCGGCCCGACAGTGACCAACGACGGTGTCACCGTCGCCCGCGAGATCGACCTGGAAGATCCGTTCGAGAACTTGGGTGCACAGTTGGTGAAGTCGGTGGCCACCAAGACCAACGACGTCGCCGGTGACGGCACCACCACCGCGACCGTACTGGCGCAGGCGCTCGTCAAGGCCGGGCTGCGCATTGTCGCCGCCGGTGCCAACCCGATCGAGCTGGGTTCGGGCATCTCCAAGGCCGCCGACGCGGTGTCAGAGGCGCTGCTGGCCGCGGCCACCCCGGTCACCGACAAGACCGGCATCGCCCAGGTTGCCACCGTGTCCTCGCGAGACGAGCAGATCGGCGAGCTGGTCGGCGAGGCGATGACCAAGGTCGGCCACGACGGTGTTGTTTCTGTCGAGGAATCGTCGACGATGAACACCGAGCTGGAGATCACTGAGGGCGTCGGCTTCGACAAGGGGTTCATCTCGGCGTACTTCATCACCGACTTCGACGCCCAGGAAGCGGTGCTCGAAGACGCGTTGGTGTTGCTGCACCGCGAGAAGATCAGCTCGCTGCCCGACCTGCTGCCGCTGCTGGAGAAGGTGGCCGAGGGCGGCAAGCCGTTGCTGATCGTCGCCGAGGACGTCGAGGGCGAGGCGCTTTCCACGTTGGTGGTCAACGCGATTCGCAAGACGCTGAAGGCCGTCGCGGTCAAGGCGCCGTTCTTCGGCGACCGCCGAAAGGCGTTCCTCGATGACCTGGCGGTGGTGACCGGCGGCCAGGTCGTCAACCCTGACGTCGGTTTGCTGTTGCGTGAGGTCGGCCTCGAGGTGCTCGGCTCGGCGCGGCGTGTCGTGGTCAGCAAGGACAACACGGTGATCGTCGATGGCGGCGGCACCAAGGAGGCCATCGCCGACCGCGTCAAGCAGCTGAAGTCGGAGATCGAAACCACTGATTCGGATTGGGATCGCGAGAAGCTCGAGGAGCGGCTCGCCAAGCTGTCCGGCGGAGTCGCGGTGATCAAGGTCGGTGCGGCCACCGAGACGGCGCTCAAGGAGCGCAAGGAAAGCGTTGAGGACGCCGTCGCAGCTGCCAAGGCCGCGGTCGAGGAGGGCATCGTCGTCGGCGGTGGCGCGGCGCTGGTCCAGGCCCGCTCGTCGCTGGATAAGCTGCGCGACTCGCTGTCCGGTGACGAGGCCCTCGGTGTCGACGTGTTCGCGTCGGCGCTGTCGGCACCGCTGTACTGGATCGCCGCCAACGCCGGGCTGGACGGCTCGGTCGTCGTCAACACCGTCAGGGAGCTGCCGGCCGGCCAGGGGTTCAACGCCGCCACGCTGGCCTACGGCGATCTGGCCGCCGACGGTGTCGTCGACCCCGTCAAGGTCACCCGCTCGGCCGTGCTGAACGCGGCGTCGGTGGCCCGGATGGTGCTCACCACCGAGACGGCGATCGTGGAAAAGCCGGCCGAGGAAGAGGACCATGGCCACGGCCATCACGGCCACGCCCACTAGGTACGACGTACGAAAGCACCCCCGGCCCGATTGGCCGGGGGTGCTTTCGTGTTGGGCGGGACTACCACCACTCCTTGTTATCAGCGGTAGACGTGTTCGGGGGAAATGATCTCGGTGATGGCGCGGGCAAGGCTCGTGCTCGCGTCGTGCGGTACGTCGGTGTTGATGAAGAACACGAGCGTGGTCTTCGTCTGCGGAAGGCCGAACACGATGGTTTGGAAGCCGGGCATGCTGCCGCTGTGTCCGACCCAGCCTCCCACGTCGAAGGCGCCCAGACCGTAGACCGCGTGCTTCTCCGCGTCCATCGGCAGAGCGCTGGCAAAACGCTCACGTCGTGTCGCCTCGGAGAACAACTCGCCCGATGACAGTGCTCGCGCCCATATGCGCATGTCATCGAGCGTGGAGATCATGTTGCCGTTTGACCATCCCCACGACGGGTTCCAGTCCGTGGTGATCCGCGGCGTGCCGTCCAGGACGGTATATCCCTGCGGGTGTGGATCCGGAAAGGCGGAGGTTGCCGGAGTACTCGTATGGATCAGCTTCAGTGGCTTGAGGATGTGCTCGCTGACGTAGTCCGCCAGGCTCTGACCGCTCTGCTTCTCCACGACCAGGCCGAGCAGCACGGTGTTGGTGTTGCAGTAATCGAACCACGTTCCGGGCGGAAATTGCAGCGGTTTGTCCAGCGCGTAGCTCAGTAGCTGTGCCGGAGTGAAGGATCGCTGCGGGTCGCCGGAGTACGCCTTCTCGAACTCCGCCACGCCGTCGTAGGTGACCAACCCACTTTGCATCTGAGCCAGCAGGCGTAAGGTGATTACATCGCCTGACGGCACGCCAGGAATATATTTGGCGATGGGGTCGTCAAGTCCCAGCCTTTTCTGGTCGACCAATTGCAGTAGCGCCGTAATGGTGAATGTCTTTGTCAAGCTGCCTATTCGGCTGTAGGAATCCGTCTGCATCGGGGCATGAGATGCCTTGTCGGCCACGCCGAACGATCGCACGTATTCACCGTCCGGCCCCCAGATGCCCACGATCACCCCCGGGATCGACTCGTTCGCCATGACTTGCCCAATTGCGGCATCGAGTCGGTCCGCTGACGCGAGAGGGGAGATGTGTTCGGTGCTCGACGACGCCGTCCCGTCAGTCGAAGGAGGGTTAGACGCGCATCCAGTAGGCGAACCAATCACCATCACCGTGACCAAAACGCCGGTGGCGAGCCGAAGCACATTGGACATCAAACGAGGGTGTACATCGGGCAACGGTACGCGCCAAGGATTCGCCAAGACGTGCACTCCACTCTTTGGGACACACGCCATCACGGCACAACGGGCCCGGAGAGGACCATCCTTGAAGATCAAAATCATCGCAGCGCTCTCGATTGCGACCGCCGCAGCGCTGGCCCTTGCGAGCATCGCAAACGCCTGCGGCGGAGGTGGCGACGTTCCCCAGGGCTACGACTTCGTGACGCCGTCGGGAAACATCAGCTGCAGTATGTACGCCGATAACTCGGGCGCGAATTGCGAAATCCGGGAACACACCTGGGCGGTGCCGGCATCCATCGACGGCCCCTTCGGCAGAGTGTGCGACTTCAACTTTGGAGGCCTGGAGTTCTACGTCAGTCAGGCCAAACCAGCGAACCTCGGTTGCTACGAGGGGTCCAGCAATTTCAATGGGCCGAGCCCGGAGACACTCGCCTACGGCCAGACCTACTCGCTCGGCAAGATGTCTTGCGACAGTGAGCTGTCCGGCGTCACATGCACCGATAACGCCACCAGCCACTTCTTCCGCGTCTCACGCGAGAACTACGAGTTGGGGTGAGCCGGCCGCCCAACGCGGGATACTTCTGGGATGATCGTCAACGAAGAATCGGCACACGAGCAGCCGAAGCGCTGCTGGCTGGTGTCGTCTGACGTTGGCGAAGAAGCGATTTCGGTGACGGACTCGAAGACGGGCACGCTCGTCGCCCCGGCGCCGCTTGCACAGGTGATCGCGACACCGGCGAAGCACAGAGAAAGGTATGCGCGGGTCAAAGGCGCACTGCCCATCCTGGTCGTGTCGATGCCTGGGGTGCGGCGACTGACCATCGGATGCATGGAACCCGCGCAGGGGCTCGCGCTCTGTCTCAAATCCGTCTATCGCTTTTCGTGGCGCTACGAGGTCCCACAGGAGTTCGACTTGGCGCCGCAATTGGAAGGCAGTCAGCCGATGCCGTCCAAGGCGGGGTCGTCGTCGCCGCTGTACTCGCAGTCGAAATACATTGAGTGCTACGCAGCGGATGCTCATCTGGTGGCTACCCGTCGGGATAGCCCTGACGTCCACCGAGTGTGCTGATTCTCACCGGCGGGATGGCAGCTATGGCGAAATCGCCCACAGTAAAATGAAATGTGCTGCTCCGTAACCACTCGCCCGGCCGTCGACCCGGCCCGGCTTTAAGGCGTGAGCGAAAACACCAATAGCTTTAGGCGACAGCCGGAACCAGTGTCGTCGCTTGCGCGTTGCACATCTCTGTGTCGTCGATGTATCAGGAGGGGATTGCTGTGGAGTTGATCCGTGATCGTGCGGGCCGGCCATGGCGGGCACGTCAACGCGAGATCTTGAGCCGCATCGTTCGGGAAACTGACCCCCCGACGGGCACCCTGTCGCGGATCACCGATCCGGAACGCAGCGAGCGCGACGACGCGTACAACGAGCGGGTCGGCGAGGTGCTCGATCTCGCCGGGAACATCGGCGCCATTTTGATGGCATCCGGAACGCCCGCTACCGCCACGATGGACCAGGTCGCGGCCATCGCCGCCGCCTATGGCATCGAGCGGTGTGAGGTCGATGTCATCAACACGACGATCCACGTCGCTGCGTACCGTGGGCCGACCTCACCTGCGGCAACCACTTTGCACATTGTGCAGGCCAGGTCCATGGACTTCAGCCGCCTGGCGGCAGTTGACCGCTTGATCGGTCGTATCCGCGCGGGTCAGGTTTCTTCGGCGCAAGCCCGCGAAGAACTCGACGCCATCATCACCGCGCCGCATCCCTACAAGCGTTGGATCGCCACCCTCGCCTGGGGTGCGCTGGCCTTCGCGACGGCGGGCACCCTGGGCGCGGGCTTGCTGGTCTGCTTGGTGAGCGCTCTGAGTGCCATGGCGATCGACCGCGTCAACCGGCAACTCAACCGGCATGGACTGCCGTTCTTCTTTCAGTACGCAGTCGGCGGCGCGATCGCGACTGCGCCCCCGATCCTGCTCTACGCGCTCAGCCCCAAGCTTGGACTGCACTTCGAACCGACGGTGGCCATCGCGGCCGGCCTGGTTGTTCTCCTTGCGGGCCTTTCGCTGGTGGGCTCTGTCGGCGACGTCATCACCGGTGCCCCGGTCACCGCTGCGGCCCGTTTCTTCGAGTTGGTGATGTTGACCGCCGCGACGATCGCCGGTGTGGCGTTCGTATTGCACCTCGCCAGCCGCTTCGGCGCGCCGTTCGTCGCGATCAGCGCGGACGCACCACCCGCCCTGGCAGAGTTTCCGGCGCGCGTCGCATTCGGCGCGGCGAGCGCGGCTGCCTTTGCCTTGGCTTGCTATGCCGAACGGTCCGCAGCGATGGCTGCGGCATTCGGCGGTGCCGCGGGCACCATCGCGTTTCTTCTCGCGCAGGGCGCGGGTCTGGGTGCCGTGGTGGCGTCGTTCGTCGCAGCGGTGCCGATCGGCTTGGTCGGCCGGCTGATGGAACGCCGCAATCTCGCGCCGCCGCTTGTGGTGTCGATAACGGGCATCGTGCCGCTGTTACCGGGCTTGTCGCTGCTGCACGGTATCTACGCCGTTCTCAACGATCAGCACGCCGTCGGGTTTGCTTCGGTGTTGGGAGCACTGGCGATCGGTACCGCGCTGGCGGCCGGCGTCACATTGGGCGAATGGAGTTCGTGGAAGGTTCGTTTGCGCCGGCGCCAGGCTCGCCGCCGCAGCCACGCCCACTAGTTCCGCGCGAGCAGACGGAAACGCCCCCGACACGCCGAGTGTTCGGGGGCGTTTGCGTCTGTTCGCGCTCAAGAGGCGCGGCGAATGCCTCGCTTGAGCAACAGCTCACGTTCGGACTCGGACAGGCCGCCCCAGATGCCGTAGGGCTCGCCGACGGCCAACGCATGGGCGCGGCACTGCGCGACGACGGGGCAACTGCGGCACATCTCCTTGGCGCGCATCTCGCGCTGCGCGCGGGCCCGGCCGCGCTCGCCGTCGGGGTGAAAGAACATAGCGGAATCTTCGCCTCGGCAAAGGCCTGACATCTGCCAATCCCAGATGTCGGCATTGGGTCCGGGTAGCTGCTGCGGCTGTGGCATTGGAAAACCCCTCTCTACACACACTTTTCGTGACCGAACGGGTGCGTGCGTTGTGGAACCGATCCGAGCACAAGTCGCCGATGACTACTCGTGCCCATAAAGTAGGGGGGCTCAGGAAATTTCGTCAATAGCCCGAACATGTGCTCAAGCACATAACCGCAGGCCGAGAATTTACATCACGTTCATCGTTGCGACCCTCCGGCAACGACATCGGTGGTAACGAATCACCGGCGATGCGATCACGACTTGTGTTTTCGCTGTTCGCTTCCCGTCGCGCCGCAAAGAATCCTTCTTGCTCCGAGAAGGCGGGTCACATCGAATTAACATGGCCACCACGAACTGTTAACCGATGCGGATTCGGCGATATGTCGGATGCGTGCCCCGCGGTACTGGGTTTCACGCAACGCATTGATAGCGTCGCGATCCGATGAGCATCGTGCTGGCCAACGCCGCCTTCGGTGACGACCCACAACGCTGGCCGTTGCCGCCTGCGGCCACGCCACACGAACTCTGGTTGCGTGCGGTGGCCGCCGGCGGTCAGGGCCGCTACGGCAGCGCGATGACCGACCTGACCGACCTGTGCCGACGGCAGCGCGGCGGCCCGCTGGTATCCCTGGCGCACAGCACCCAGGCCTCGTTCTTACGTCAGCTCGGGTGGCACGACCGGGCCCGCCGATGGGATGGCCGCGCCATGGCGCTGGCCGGTTCGGACCAGGAGGCCGGTGCCGACGCCCTCATCGGGCTGGCCGCGGACGCGCTCGGCGTGGGCCGGTTCGCGGCGTCGGCCACGGCGCTACGGCGCGCCGACGAGTTGGTCACCGGTCAGCGGCTGCCGGTGCGGCTGGCGTGGGTGTCCGCGGAGCTGGCCATGGCCTGCGGCGACGGTGCGACGGCCATGGAGCACGCCGGGCGCGCAGTCGAGCTGGCCGCGGCGTTCGGATCGGCGCGCCATGCCGTGAAATCGGAGGCCATCCGGGCCGCCGCGCTGTGCAGCGCCGGGGAGATCGACGGGTCGCGACGCGTGGCCGACGCCGCGTTGCGGGACGCCGAACGACTGGGAATGATCCCGCTTCGATGGGCGTTGGCCTGCCTGCTGGCCGACATCGGCAGCGGCCGTCACTCGGCCCCGGAGGTGCTGAAGATTCGTAACGAATGCGCAGCTACGGTGCGTCGCCGGGGTGGCGACTTGGCAGGTCGCCGACAATAAGCGCGCCGTACGGATCGTTATTGTTTAGCTGACGTCCACACTTCGGGGACGTGTCCCTCACGTAACGCTGGAGAGATCACCCACGATGACAATTTCGGGAGAACGTCTCGATGCTGTCGTTGCTGAGGCTGTGGCGGGCAACCGGGACGCGCTCCGGGAAGTGCTGGAGATCATTCGTCCGATCGTTGTTCGGTACTGCCGGGCGAGGGTCGGGTCGACCGAGCGGAGCGGTCTTTCAGCAGATGATGTCGCACAGGAGGTGTGCTTGGCCGCCATCACGGCGCTGCCGCGCTACAAGGATCAGGGACGACCGTTCCTGGCCTTTGTGTACGGCATCGCTGCGCACAAGGTTGCTGACGCCCATCGCGCAGCCGCCAGGAATCGGTCCGACCCGACGGATGTCGTGCCGGAGCGATTTTCGCTGGAAGCCGGCCCTGAGCAGATGGCTATGGACGCCGAATCGGCGGCGCGGATGAACAAGCTGCTGGCGGTACTGCCCGAGAAGCAGCGCGAAATCCTGATCCTGCGCGTGGTCGTCGGCATGAGCGCCGAGGAAACCGCCGAGGCGGTCGGGTCCACGGCGGGCGCGGTGCGGGTCGCCCAGCACCGGGCGCTGGCGCGGCTGAAATCCGAGATCATCGCGACGGGGCACGACTATGCCTGATTTCGGACGCTGGACTAACGGGGGCGATCCGTCGCTCAACGAGATCAACCGCACGGACCGGTTCCTCGACGCGCTGGCCGCCGAGCAGCAGGTGTACGCAACTGATTCGGGTGAGGCCGAGCTGGCCCAGCTGCTCGCGGGCTGGCGCGACGAGGTGCGCGAGCCGCCGCTGATGGCGCCCGTGACTCCCCGCGATGCGGCGGTGGCGCTGACGCGCGCCCTCGAATCGCGCAAGCGAACGCGGACGTCGATGGCCCTGGTGGGTTCGGTTGCCGCGGCCGTGTTGTGCCTCGGCGGCTTCGGCGCGGTGGTGGCCGGTGCCGGACCGGGCGAACCGCTGTACGGGTTGCACACGATGCTATTCGGCGAGCAGAAGCAGACCCGCAGCGATCAGGTGACGCTCGCCTCGCAGCAGTTGGCCGAAGTCCAGCAGTTGATCGACCAGGGCCAGTGGGCTGCTGCGCAAGACAAGCTGCAGACGCTGACGACGACCGTCGCCACAGTCAATGATGTTGAGCAGAAACAGGAATTGGTCACCCAGTGGCAAGAGCTGACGGTGAAGGTCGACGCCAAGGACGCCAGCGCCACCCTGCCGCCGGGCGCACCGCCTCCGCCGATGCCCGAGCCGGTGGTTGTTGCGCCGGGTTCGGACACCTCGACAACCACGTCGTCGGAGACGAGCAGCTCGACGTCGTCATCGTCGGAGACGGCCACGTCGTCGTCGGAGACAACGTCGTCGACCACGACGAGCTCGCCGACATCGAGCTCGCCGGTGCCCGAGCCGCCGCCACCGAGTGGCACACCGACGACGACCACGGCGCCGCCGACGACCACGACCAACACGACGACAACGACGACCCATGCGGTCACAACGACGACCACCACATCGCAGGCCGCTGCCCCGCCCGTCGCTGGGCCGCCCGCTGACAGTGGCGCGCCAGGCGCGGCTGGTGGTGTCTCGGCTACCGGTAGTGCCCCGCCCGCTGGAGGCGATGGCGGCTCGCCCGTCGGTGGCGGCGCCCAAGTCGTCGCGCCACCGGTGACAGTCACCTCGGAGGTGCCGCGGCAGCGCGGTCCCGAAAGTCCGGTGTCGGAAAGCCAGGCGACGGTGACCATTCCGGTCACGACAACAACGCTGGTTATGCCACCGCCGAAAAAGCACGGTGACGGCGAATAGCCGGTTCAGCCGTTAGCGATATCCGTCGGTTTCCGACGTGGCTTCGTTGAGCGACGCGTCGGCGTAGCCGCGGCAGTAGTCCCAGGTCACGTAGGCATCGGGTTCCGGGTCGTAGGCCGGCTCGTGCGGGCGCACGGTGCCGTCGACCAGCAGCTGCAACAGGTTGGCGCGCAGCATGTCCCAGTCGTGGTAGTGGTCCTGCTGGCATTCGTCGCAGCACACCACCAGACCGCGAATTCCCTTGTGCGCCAACAGCGCCTCGTAGACCGCGAGGTCGGCGAGATCGGCCTCGACCGCGGTCCGCTCCTGCGGATCCAGCGGCTGGCCCGGCTCCAGTGCATCAAGCGCTGCCGAGGGGTCGCACGGGTCATCGGCGAACGGATCGGGCGGCAAACCTGGTGGGAGGTGATCGCGCACGAGTCCACATTACGCAGCGGGACTGGTATCGCGCCAGCCGTTGACCGGCAAGCCACCTGGGCATCCGCGACGTCGTGTGGCGCCCAGGCGGCGATGTCAATGCAGATAGGATGGGTATCTAGCTCGACGCCGATGGAAGGCCGCCCATGTCGATCGCTGAAAGCAGCATTCCCATCGCCGTTCCGGTGCCGACCGGCGGCGACGATCCGACCAAGGTCGCGATGCTCGGGCTCACCTTCGACGACGTTCTGCTGCTGCCCGCCGCCTCCGATGTGGTGCCCGCCACAGCCGACACCTCGAGTCAACTGACCAAGAAGATCCGGCTGAGAGTGCCGTTGGTCAGCTCGGCGATGGACACCGTGACCGAGTCCAGGATGGCGATCGCGATGGCCCGGGCAGGCGGCATGGGCGTGCTGCACCGCAACCTTCCGGTGGCCGAGCAGGCTGGCCAGGTCGAGACCGTCAAGCGTTCGGAAGCCGGCATGGTCACCGATCCCGTCACATGCTCGCCGGACAACACCTTGGCCGAGGTCGACGCGATGTGCGCGCGGTTCCGAATTTCCGGGCTGCCGGTCGTCGACGACACCGGCGAGCTGGTCGGCATCATCACCAATCGCGACATGCGTTTCGAGGTCGACCAGTCCAAGCCGGTTTCCGAGGTGATGACCAAGGCGCCGTTGATCACCGCGCAGGCGGGTGTTTCCGCCGAGGCCGCGCTAGGTCTGTTGCGCCGCTACAAGATTGAGAAGCTGCCGATCGTCGACGGGCACGGCAAGCTCACCGGATTGATCACCGTCAAGGACTTCGTCAAGACCGAGCAGTTCCCGCTGTCGACCAAGGACAGCGACGGCCGGCTGCTGGTCGGTGCGGCCGTCGGTGTCGGTGATGACTCGTGGACGCGAGCCATGACTCTGGTCGACGCAGGTGTCGACGTGGTGATCGTGGACACCGCACATGCACACAACCGGCTAGTGCTCGACATGGTGCACCGGCTCAAGACCGTGGTGGGCGATCGGGTCGAGGTGATCGGTGGCAACGTCGCGACACGGGCCGCGGCGTCTGCCTTGGTCCAGGCCGGCGCCGATGCGGTGAAGGTCGGTGTCGGGCCGGGTTCGATCTGCACCACGCGGGTGGTTGCGGGCGTCGGCGCACCGCAGATCACCGCGATCCTGGAGGCGGTCGCGGCCTGCGCGCCGGCGGGGGTGCCGGTGATTGCCGACGGCGGGCTTCAGTACTCCGGTGACATCGCCAAGGCGCTGGCCGCGGGTGCGTCCACCACCATGTTGGGCTCGCTGCTGGCCGGCACCGCCGAGTCGCCTGGCGAGCTGATCTTCGTCAACGGCAAGCAGTTCAAGAGCTATCGCGGCATGGGGTCGCTAGGCGCGATGGCAGGCCGCAGCGGCGCTGGAGCTACTGGCAGGTCCTATTCGAAGGACCGCTACTTCCAGGACGACGCGCTCTCCGAGGACAAGCTGGTGCCCGAGGGCATCGAGGGCCGGGTACCGTTCCGCGGCCCGCTTGCGACGGTGATTCATCAGCTGACCGGCGGCCTGCGGGCGGCGATGGGTTACACCGGTTCGGCGACCATCGAGCATCTGCAACAGGCGCAGTTCGTCCAGATCACCGCGGCCGGCCTGAAGGAAAGCCATCCGCACGACATCGCGATGACCGTCGAGGCGCCGAACTACTACGCCCGCTGACAGGGGGAGTCCACCATGCAAAACATGGTTGAAATCGGCATGGGCAGAACTGCCCGTCGCACGTATGAACTCGACGACATCAATATCGTGCCGTCGCGGCGCACCCGGTCGTCACAGGACGTATCGACGGCGTGGCAGTTGGACGCCTACCGGTTCGAGATTCCGGTGATTTCGCATCCGACCGACGCGCTGGTGTCGCCGGAGTTCGCCATCGAGTTGGGCCGCATCGGCGGTCTCGGCGTGCTCAATGGCGAAGGCCTGATCGGCCGGCACGCCGACGTCGAGGAGAAGATCGCTCAGGTCATCGAGGCCGCCGAGAAGGAGCCGGAACCGTCGGCGGCCATTCGCCTGCTGCAGCAATTGCATTCCGCGCCATTGGATCCCGATCTGCTGGGCGCCGCGGTGGCGCGGATACGCGAGGCCGGGGTGACGACGGCGGTGCGGGTCAGCCCGCAAAACGCGCGGTCGCTGACGCCGTCGCTGATCGCCGCGGGCATCGACCTGCTGGTCATCCAGGGCACCATCGTTTCGGCCGAACGCGTCGCGCAGGACGGGGAGCCGCTGAACCTGAAGACCTTCATTTCCGAGCTTGATGTGCCGGTGGTCGCCGGCGGTGTGCTCGACCACCGCACGGCCCTGCACCTGATGCGCACGGGCGCCGCGGGCGTCATCGTCGGCTACGGCTCGACGTCCGGCGTGACGACCAGCGATGAGGTGCTGGGAATCAGCGTGCCGATGGCCACCGCGATCGCCGATGCCGCCGCCGCCCGTCGCGAGTACCTCGACGAGACGGGCGGCCGTTATGTGCACGTGCTGGCCGACGGCGACATCCACACCTCCGGCGACCTGGCCAAGGCCATTGCGTGCGGGGCGGATGCAATGGTGCTGGGCACCCCGCTGGCGTCGGCGGCCGAAGCACTGGGCGGCGGCTGGTTTTGGCCGGCCGCGGCGGCCCACCCCTCGCTGCCGCGCGGTGCGCTGCTGCAGGTGGCGATCGGCGAGCGGCCCTCGCTGGAGCAGGTGCTCACAGGCCCCTCGGATGACCCATTCGGCTCGCTGAACCTGGTCGGCGGGCTGCGCCGGTCGATGGCCAAGGCGGGTTATTGCGACCTCAAGGAATTCCAGAAGGTTGGCCTGACCGTCGGGTCCTGAGCCAGCTGAGGCAGCTGAATTCGCCTGGTCACAGAGGGGCCGCTTTACAAATTAGGCCCCCCTGTCTAGAACTCGCGCACAACTCAGTCCATACTGTTCGGATGAAACCTGACTATGACGTTCTGATCATTGGTTCGGGGTTCGGGGGAAGTGTCACCGCGCTGCGGCTCACCGAGAAGGGCTATCGCGTCGGGGTGCTCGAGGCGGGCCGGCGGTTCAATGACGAAGACTTCGCCAAGACGTCATGGAGCCTGCGAAAGTTCTTGTGGGCGCCGAAGCTGGGCATGTACGGCATCCAGCGGATCCACTTGTTGCGCAACGTGATGATCCTGGCCGGCGCGGGTGTCGGCGGCGGGTCCCTGAACTACGCCAACACCCTGTACGTACCGCCGGAGCCGTTCTTCGCCGACGGGCAGTGGTCGCACATCACCGACTGGCGCGCCGAGCTGATGCCGCACTACGACCAGGCTCAGCGCATGCTCGGGGTGGTCAAGAACCCGACGTTCACCGACGCCGACCGCATCGTCAAAGAAGTTGCCGACGAGATGGGCGTCGGAGACACATTCGTGGCGACGCCTGTTGGGGTGTTCTTCGGGCCGGACGGTGAGAAGACGCCCGGCAAGACGGTGCCCGACCCGTACTTCGGCGGCGCAGGACCCGCACGCACCGGTTGCGTCGAGGTTGGCGAGTGCATGACCGGGTGTCGCCACAACGCCAAGAACACATTGGTCAAGAACTACCTCTACTTGGCGGAAAAGGCTGGCGCAGAAGTACATCCGATGACCACCGTCACCGGCTTCGAGCAGCGGGCCGACGGATTGTGGAATGTCCGCACCGCGCGGACCGAATTGCTGCCCCGCAAGCGGCGCACATTCACTGCCTCGCACGTGGTGTTGGCCGCGGGGACTTACAACACCCAGAAGCTGCTGTTCAAGATGCGCGACAAGGGCAAGCTGCCCAAGCTCTCCGACAAGCTGGGCGTGCTGACCCGAACCAACTCGGAGTCAATAGTCGGCGCCGGTCGCTTCGAGGTGTCCCGCGAGCTCGACCTCACCCACGGGGTCGCGATCACCTCGTCGATCCATCCCACGTCCGACACGCACATCGAGCCGGTTCGATATGGCAAGGGCTCGAATGCGATGGGGCTGCTGCAGACGTTGATGACAGACGGTGCCGGGCCGCAGGGCACCGATGTTCCGCGGTGGAAGCAGTTCTTCCGCAACGCCGGCGCTGATCCGCGCGCCACGCTTCGGATGCTGAACGTCCGGAACTGGAGCGAGCGGACGGTAATCGCGCTGGTGATGCAGCATCTGGACAACTCGATCACGACGTTCACCGAACGCACGAAGCTGGGATTCCGGCGGATGACCAGCAAGCAGGGCCACGGCGAGCCCAACCCGACCTGGATTCCGGTCGGCAACGAGGTGACCCGCCGGATCGCCAAGAAGATCGACGGCGTGGCCGGTGGCACCTGGGGCGAGTTGTTCAACATCCCACTGACCGCGCACTTCCTCGGCGGGGCGGCGATCGG
>JAJKIB010000141.1 GCA_021154745.1 Mycobacterium sp. | reverse complement strand
TCTACTTGGGCACAATCGGCGGCAAGAAGGTCATCGTGACGATGACCGGCATCGGCATGGTGAACGCCACCAACACCACCGAAACGGCATTCGCCTACTTCGCGCCTGAGTCCGGAATTTCAATCATCGCGGTGGTTTTCGCGGGTGTCGCCGGTGGCTCCGGACGCGCCGCCATCGGCTCTGTGGCCGTGCTGGCACGATGGACCGCCGACTACGGCACAACATGGCACCGGGTCGACCCTGGCATGCTCGCGACAGCCAACACGCTCACCGTCGACCTGGATGGCACCGCACGCCTAGAGGATCCCCTCTGTCTGCGCAGCCCCCTCGCCCGTCTTCCGCTGATCGACCTCAAGCGCGAGCCCCAACTGTTCGTCGGCGGCGACGGCTCCAGTGACGACAACAACAACGGCGTGGCTTTCCCCGCCATCCCCCTCGGCGGCGACATCTTCGGTCCGCAGCCCTGCGCGGCACCGGATTACTCACCTCTGTTCACGGGTAACTTTTTCCAGGCACTGGTGCCCTTCCTGGCCCGCGGACTCCTCAGCAACCTAACGGGGCTGTTGTCGCCCGTGATTCGGCCGGTGGATGCAGTCGACCAGGAGACGGCTGCAGCGCAGCAGGTCGCCGATGCGCATGGCATCCCGTTCCTTGGGATCCGCGGCATGTCCGACGGCCCTGGCGATCCGCTCAACCTGCCGGGCTACCCATTCACGTTTTTCGTCTACAAGCAAGTTGCCGCGGACAACGCCGCAATCGTCACCGAGGCATTTCTACAAGTCTGGGACGGGGTTTGACGTTCGAGTTACCCTGTGAAGCAATGCTTTTGAAGAACGGCGATCGAAAACCCGACGACATAACGCTGAGCGCAGACGACCGTCGCCTCGTCGCGCATTGGGCTGCCGATTGCGCCGAGCGGGTGTTGGACCTGTTCGAGCCGAAAGCTCCCTCTGACACCCGTCCACGTGCCGCGATCTGGGGCGCCCGGACGTCTGCGGTCGATGGCAAGCGAACCGCGCACCTCCGCGCTCTTGCTTTGGCGGCGCATGCTGCCGCGCGCGAGGTCGATGATCCGGCCGCCGCAGCCGCCGCTCGTGCTGCGGGCGTCGCAGCGGCGACCCCTTACGCCCACCCATTGGCGACGCCTCATCAATCGAAACACGTTCTGGGAGCTGCGGTTTATCAGGCGCTGGCTCAAGAGTTAGCGGCGGCCAATGAGCCCGGCGTCGGTAATGAGGAGATCCGCTGGGCCATCGAGCGCGCGTCGTCGAGAGTTCGCGAGGTTGTCCGGCAGTTCCCGGAGCGCAGCCCTGGTCGCAGTCGATTGGCTGCACTGTATTACCAGCTTGACGTCGGACTGCGCACCATCCGACCGCGACAGTGCTAGGACTTCGGCCTCGAGCGACGCCCTGAGCGTTAAATCGCCATCGAGCAGGTAGTTGTCGTCATTCTGTTGGCTCCTACCCCAATTGCCCGGGCTGGTAGTCGCCAGCCGGCCGCTGGAGGATGACGTTCAGTCTGTTGAAGGCGTTGATGAGGGCTATTTGCGACACAATGGCCGCGAGCTGGTCATCGTCGTAGTGCTTCGCCGCGTTCGCCCAGGCGTCATCCGTGACTCCACCGCCGTCGGCAATGCGGGTCCCCTGCTCGGTGAGCTCCAGCGCGGCGCGCTCCGCCTCGGTGAAGACCGTCGCCTCGCGCCAACAGGCGACCATGTTGAGCCGTACCGAGGTCTCCCCCGCCGCGGCGGCATCCTTGGTATGCATGTCGAGGCAGAAGCCGCAGCCGTTGATCTGGCTGGCCCGGATTTTCATCAGCTCCTGGGTTGCTTTCGGCAGGGTCGAGCTGGCCGCGGCGTTGTTCGCCGAGACGAAGTACTTGACGACCTTCATCGCCGCGGCGTTGTTGGTGATGTCGAGCCGAGGTTCCATGGTGGTCTCCTTGCTGAGTTGTGTGTTCGCCTACCAGTACGACGACGCAGCCCCGCGGAATGTCAGGCGGTGTGCCAGCCTCACAGTTCGGTGCGCTGTCTCGTCGAACTAGGAGGAAACCCCAACCAGGGAAGGCTGGCGGCACCATGAGCACCCATTCCGGGCCAGGAGACGACCGGCCCGATCCGGGCCTGAGCGCGATCATGAGCGAGCGGCGGCAGTTGATCAATGTCACCTACCGGCTTCTCGGCTCCCTCGCGGATGCCGAGGATGTCGTACAAGAGACCTATGCCCGCTGGTACGCCATGACGCCGCAACAGCAACAAGCCATAGACTCCCCCGGCGGCTGGCTGACGACGGTCGCCAGCCGCATCTGCCTCGACCTGCTCGGCTCGGCACGGGCAAGGCGGGAACGCTATGTGGGCGAATGGATCCCGGAACCGGTCCCGGCGTCTACGGAGTGGATCGGCGGACAGGCGGTCGGCACCGAGGCCGACCCGGCCGACCGGGTCACCCTCGATGAGTCGATCAACATGGCTTTCCTGGTGGTGCTCGAATCGATGATCCCTGCCGAGCGGGTGTCGTTCATCCTTCACGATGTCTTCCGCTACACGTTCGGCGAAGTGGCCGAGATCGTCGGGCGTACGCCGGCAGCATGTCGGCAGCTGGCCAGCTCGGCCCGTCGTCGCATTCGCGCGTCGCAGGCTCCCCCACCGTCCACAACCCAGCAGGCCGGCATCGTCAAAGACTTCAAGCAGGCGTGGGAAGCCAAGGACATCGACGCTCTGGTCGGCCTCCTCGACCCCGAGGCGACGGCGATCGCCGACAGCGGCGGCCTCGCCAGGGCCCACCTCGCCCCCATCGAAGGCAGCGAGCAGATCGCGCGCGCCTACGTCGACATCGCCGGCTTGGCGCCCAACCTGACGATCCTGGAGCGCACGGTCAACGGTCAGCCCGGTCTCGTGGCCCAGGTCGACGGCGCCACTGTGACGGTGTACGCATTCAACGTCGTGGACGACCGGATCAAGCGCATCTGGGCAGTACGCAACCCCGAGAAGCTTCGCACCTGGACGTCGGGCTGACGCCCGACTCTCCCAACACTTTTCGGGGACGCGGCTACGCAGGTGCTGCTAGCTTGCGGCGGTGGACCTTTTCTCACGCTCGTGGACAGCGCTGCGCAAGGCGGTCGCCGAACTTTCGGACGAAGCCTTCGCGCAGCCGTCCGGCTGCCACGGCTGGCTCGTTCGGGACCTGGTGTGCCACTTGATTATTGACGCTCAAGACGTGCTGATCACCCTCGTGACACCCGCTGAATCGGAACCGACCCGCGACGCGGTGACCTACTGGGACGTCACCGAAACGCCGCCCACCGGCGACGATCCGCTCGACGCACTCACCGTCCGACTGGCCGCCGCGTACGAGGAGGCGCGGCTGCTCAAGTTCCACCTCGACGACGTCGGTTCCGCCGCCGGCCGCGCCGCCGAACTCTGCGACCCGAGCCTGCGGGTCAGCACCCGCGATGAAGTCCTCACCGCAAGCGACTATCTCTCCGCTTACGTACTGGAGTGGACGCTGCACCACCTCGACCTGATCGCACACCTCCCGAATGCAGCGGGACCACCCGCCGAGGGGCTGACCCGGTCACGCGAGATGCTGGAGACCATCGCCGGGACTGCGTTCCCCGTGTCGTTCTCCGACGAGGATGCGCTGCTGGTCGGCACCGGGCGGCGTCCCCCGACAGACGCGCAGAAGGCCGAACTAGGTGACCTTGCGGCCAAACTGCCGATCGTCCTCGGATGAGCAGTGCTGCCAACCGACTGGCGACCCGGACCGCCTCCGCCTCCGAGGCAGGGCGGCCCGGGATGGGGCGGCACGGGGCCGGTGGGATGGGGGCCTCCGCCTCCCCCCGATCCATACCCGAGCGGTTGGAACGGCGGCTGGGAGCCCAACGGCGCAGTGTGCTTATTCAACTTGTGCATCTAGGACTGACGACAGTTCGGCGGAGAGCCGGTGCCGCGGCCTTAGTAAAGCGGTGACCAGGCCGAGGTTCGAAGGAGCCGGCTCTCCCATTGGTCGCGGTACTTCAGCGCCTCGAACATGTAGGTGCCGGGCCCACGGTGTTCGGGTGGGATATCGGAGGTGAGCAGGCGGACCAGCGTCGCGTAGTCGTTGGCCGGTGAGATCTTCTGCCACAGCATGGCTTCCCGCCGTTTGTAGCTGCCGTGCGCGACCTGGAAGCATGCCTGGATGTCGAGTATTTGCGACGTCTTCGACAACGGCCGGTAATAGATCTCGTCCCAGCACCGGATGTAATCGTCCAGCGCGGCGTGGGGCCAGCCGGTGTCTTCCATGAACAGGCTCGACGGATGCGTCGCCCCGTCGGTGGGCACACTTGCGAGATCGACCTCCTGCAGGGGCGACCACTCGACCGGCAGCAAGATTTTCCCGGTCACGTCGTGGCGCAGGTTGTCCATCTCGCGCATCCACGGCCGCAGATCCCCCGACTGGACCCGGCGCGCCAGGCGCTCCCACGCCGCGCCGTCGGTGATCCCGGTGATGGTGAGGACGTTGTAGGACAGGCCGGAACCGTGAGCGTGGTTGGTATACCAGAGAAGTCGCGCCTCATCCCCCTGGGCCAGTGTGGGCATCCAACCGTCGCGGAAGGCGGCCTCGAACTCGTCCTCGCGTGCACCGACCACCTTGTGGGTCTCGTGAAGGAACAACACTGCGACTCCTTTCGCTGGCTCAGTCGCCCTCCGCAATCAGCGCGGCAAGCTGACGGCGGTTGACCTTGCCGGTGTCGTTGTACGGAATGTGCTCGACTAGCTTCATGCGCTCGGGCAGCTTGAAGTAGGCGATCAGTTCGCGGCAGTGCGATCGCAGTTCCTCGAGTGTCAGCGGAGATCTGGCCACCACGGCGGCCCCCACCCGTTGGCCCATCTCCTGGTCGGCGATTCCGGCGACCGCCACATCGCTCACCGCGGGATGGGTCCGAATGGCGTCCTCGACCTCGATCGGCCCGAACTTCTCTCCCCCGCGGTTGATGGTGTCCTTGAGCCGGCCACTCGGATAAATGTAGCCGTCCGAATCTTGACGAGCGAGATCCCCTGTGCGCAGCCAACCTTCGCTGACATTCTGACTGGTATTCACCCACAACTCGCCGACCGCTCCCGCATCGACATCGATTCCGGTGTGGGGGTCCACCACTCGGACCTCAACACCGGGCAGCGGTCGGCCCACTGACGCCACCCGGTTGGGGTCACGATGATCGTTCGGCAACAGAGTCGTGTAGGCGCCCAAGGTCTCCGTCTGGCCGAACACGTTCGCCAATCCCACATCCGGCATCGCGGCCATCGCCCTGCGCACCAATGCAACGGGTGCGGCCGCCGCCCCGTAAGCGATCGTGGCCAGAGACGTCAGATCGGTGGTGCCGAAGTCGGGATGGTCGAGGATTCGCTGCAGCATCGTCGGCACCATGAACGTCGACGTCACTCGGCGCTCTTGCACCAGGCGCAACCACTCTCCGGCGTCGAACCGCGGTTGTACCACGTAGGTATTGCCCGCACACAGGTTGCCGAGCACGCCGATGGCGCCGCCGACATGGAAGAACGGGACGCTCATCAGGCTCACAGTGGGTGACGTGTCCACTCGGAAAGGTGTTGTGATTCCGGTGATTCGCGCGCTCAGCCGCCTCTGGCTGATGCCGATGGCCTTCGGCAGCCCGGTCGTGCCGCTGGTGAACAGAATCAGGGCGTCGCGGTCATCCACGTCTTCGGCGGGCAGCGGTGCGCACGCATCACCGCCTTCCAGCATGTCGGCGGCGGTGAACACTTTCGGCAATCCCGCTTCAAGCAGCCGATCGATATACGCGTCGCCCGCGACTCCCACCGGCGCACACCCGGCGTTCTCCACGAGTCCCTGCAATTCCGGCGGCGTCAGGGTGGGATTCATCAGTGCCGCGGCAGCGCCGATCCGCGCGGCGCCGAGCATCGTCGCGATCGACAGCACACTTCCCAGGTCGATGACGGCGATGCGCTCGCCGGCCAGCCCCCTGTCGGCCAGCCGCGCGGCGCACTGCTCGACGGCGGCAGCCAGCTCGCCATAGCTGATGACGCGCTCGTCGATGATGAGCGCGGCGCGGGCGGGGTCGCCGGCCGCGGCGGCGTCGATGATCGTTCCGATGTTCATGTGCTGCTCAAAACAGGGGTGACCATGCGGAGGTCCGCAGCAGCCGGCTGGTCCACTGATCGCGCAGCTCAAGGGCGTCGTACATCCACGTCCCCGGTCCGCGGTGCTCGGGCGGAATCTCGGCCTGGAGGAGTCTGAGGAGTGCCTGAGGGTCGTGGATGCGCTGCATCAGTGCCACTTCGCGGCGGAGGTGGCTGCCGAGGGCCGGTTGGAAGGCGGCCTCGATGGTCAGCAGCGGGTTTGGATGGTCCAGGCTCTTGGAATACACCTCGCCGCATCGGTCGATGTACTCGCCGAACTTGTTCTCATACGGCCACATGGTGTCTTCCATGTAGAGGGTCAGTTCGTGTTCGCGACCATCGGTCGGTACGTCGTCGAAGTCCATCTCCTTCAGCGGCGACCATGCAAGCGGCACAAGCAATTTGGCGTCGACGTCATACCGGAGCTCATCGAGGTCGCGCATCCATTTCCGGAGATCGCCCTTTTGGATTCGCGCGCCCAGGCGCTGCCACGCCGTTCCGTCGCGAACTGCGGTCACCGTGACGACCGTGTAGGCGGGACCGCTTCCGTGCGCCTGGTTGGTGTACCAGAGCAACCGGGCATCGTGGC
>JAJKIB010000140.1 GCA_021154745.1 Mycobacterium sp. | reverse complement strand
GTCGATCGGGGCCTTCGGTATGGGCATCCTGTACGGCTCGCTCGGCGTCCTGGTGCTTCAGTTCTCACCACCGGCCGAGCAGGGCATCAACTCCGCCGCCCTCCAGATGGCCGATTCGCTCGGTGTCATCCTCGCGACTGGCCTAGGTGGGGCGATTTTCGCTGCCGGGCACGTGACGTCGGGGGTGTCCGGCGCAAACGATCCGGTCTACCGCACCATCTTCATCGTGATGAGCGCGATCGCCATAGTGGCGACCGCAATCTCGCCCCGCGTGGCCACCCGGTCGGTAACTTCGGCCGCTCGCCGGTAGGCTTCGGGCGACTTCTTCTGGGGAGACGCATCCGCTCGCGAGAGCTCCACGATACGGAGGCGCCATGCGCACCGCCCGCTCCAGTTTCCGTGCCGCAGCCATTGCGGCGAGCGTGTCGGCGGTGCTGTTGCTCGCCTCGTGCGCGCAGGAGCAAACTGCCGAGCCTTCACCTGCCGCAAGCGGCGAGGACGCGTGCGCCAACATCACCACGCAAAAGGACGGCGTGCTGACTGTTGGGACGAGTGACCCGGCGTTCCCGCCGTATGTGCTGCACAACGACCCATCGAACGGCAAGGGTTTCGAATCCTCAGTGGCCTATGCGGTGGCTGACCAGATGGGCTTCAGTCAGGACCAGGTTGACTGGACGTACTCCGACTTCAACAAGCTCTACGCCCCTGGTGACAAGGACTACGACTTCGCGCTCAACCAGATTTCGATCACGCCAGAACGCGAGCGCGCTGTCACCTTCAGCGAGCCGTATTACGAGGCGTCCAATGCGATTCTCGTGCTGAAAGACAGCCAGTTCGCCGATGCAACAACCCTTGCCGAGTTCCAGGACGCAAAGATCGGCGTGCAGTCGGCAACGACGGCCGAGCCACAGGTTGAGTCCCAGATCGCTCCCACGCAGTCGGTGAACGTCTACGACACCACATCGCTATCAACCCAGGCGCTGAAGAACGGGCAGATCGACGCGCTGGTCACGGACCTGCCGACGACCATTTACCTCGCCGATGTAAAAGTTGACGGCACGGTGGTCGGCCAGCTCCCACAAGACAAAGCAGCAGACACCTGGGGGCTAGCCCTGCAAAAGGGCAACGCACTCGTTGGCTGTGTCAACCAGGCATTGGAATCTCTCAAGAGTTCTGGAGAACTGCAGGACATCACGAACAAGTGGATGACCGACTACACGCAGGCCCCCGTCCTCAACTGATGTGATGCGCTCAGGGAGCGGACGTTGACCGCACCGGCGAGCGGCGTGGAGCCGGTCCACGACCCGGCGCGCGTCGCCGCAATTGCCAGAACGCGTCGGCGCAACGTAGCTGTGTCAACGGCCAGCACTGTTCTCGTCCTGGGCGCTGCGGTGGTGTTCATCGTCACCTCACCAGGGTGGCCCGCTGTCCAACAGGCCTTCTTCAGCTGGCCGGATGCCAAGCGAGCGTTACCCAAGGTTGTGGACGCCATGACCTTGACGATCATCCTGTTCCTCACGGCAGAAGTAGCGATCCTGATGCTCGCGCTCCTCATCGCGGTCGTTCGTGGGCTAACGGCGCCCATATTCACGCCGCTCCGTCTCACATCGATTGCCTACGTCGACATCGTGCGAGGCATCCCTACGATCTTGCTGTTATTCCTCTTTGCGTTTGGCATCCCGGCCCTGAACCTGCAGGGCGTGACCAACTCCGAGCTGATCTGGGGTTGGGCAGCGTTGGTTGTCTCGTATTCGGCATACGTCAGTGAGGTGCTGCGAGCGGGATTGGAGTCCGTGCACCCGAGCCAGCGGGCTGCCGCCAGGGCGCTCGGCCTCAGTCAGATTCAGAGCCTTCGCTTCGTCGTCGTCCCGCAGGCCGTGCGGCGGGTCCTTCCTCCTCTGCTCAACGACTTCATCGCCTTGCAGAAAGACACCGCCCTTTTGTCATTGGTCGGCGTGGTTGAGGTGTTTCGTGTTGCCCAAGTCGATGCTGGCTTTTACTTCAACTTCACACCGTACGTAGTAGTCGCCGTCTTCTTCATCTTGTTGACCGTGCCGCTCTCTCGGTATGCCGACTGGCTAGCTGAACGCCGTCGACGCGTGAGCCAGGCTTCAGCAGGTGGGCTATGACGACGGAGACGCCGGACGCCGGGCCGCAGCCGACATTGCGACTCAATGACGTTCACAAGTCGTATGGCGACAACGCCGTCCTGCGGGGGGTTTCCCTTGACATCGATGAACACGAAGTCGTCGCGCTGATCGGCGCCTCAGGGTGCGGTAAGTCGACGCTCTTGCGCTGCATCGACTTGCTGGAGCCGATCGACGCCGGCGCCATCCGGCTCGACGGCGTCGACATCTCGTGGCCCGGATACGACGCGAACGCAGCACGACGCAAAATCGGGATCGTCTTTCAAGCCTTCAACCTCTTCCCGCACCAGTCAGTGCTCAAAAACATCACTCTCGGACCGTGCAAGGTTCTTCGCATGCCGAAGGCGGACGCCGAGGCAGAAGGAATGACCCTCCTCGAAAGATTCGGCTTGGCCGACAAGGCGAAGGACTATCCCGACCGACTGTCGGGCGGGCAGCAACAACGCGTCGCAATCGTGAGGGCCTTGGCGATGAAGCCGGAGCTGATGCTCTTCGACGAAATCACCTCGGCGCTCGACCCAGAGCTGGTCGGTGAGGTGCTCGATGTCATCAGAGGGCTTAAGGACACCGGGCTCACCATGATGCTGGCGACCCATGAAATGGGGTTCGCCCGCGAGATAGCGAACCGAGTAGCTTTTCTCGACGTCGGCGAGGTTGCCGAGCTTGGGCCGCCTGAGCAGGTACTGTCCGAACCGAAACAGGCGCGGACCCAACGTTTCCTGCGCCGCGTGACGGAGGCAGGTCGGCTATGACGGCGTCAGCAGATTCAATGCCAGCAGAATCAATGTCACCGTTTATGGGCCGCACGTTTGGGCTCGTTCTCGGTTTCGGCATCGCGACCGTCGTGCTCGGTCTCGTCCTGATGATTTGGCCCGATGCCACTGTGGTCGTCGTAGCCATCCTTGTCGGCCTGTACCTGTCGCTCACCGGAGTCTTTCTCATCGTCGCCGGATTCGAGAGTGACACCGGCGGAGCCGGAATGAGAGTTCTGTCGGCAGTCGCTGGAGTCGCATCTCTGCTGCTGGGAATATTCGCGTTCCGTGACATCTCGCACGCGATAACGATCCTCGCCCTGATCATCGGTCTGGGCTGGGTGATCCGTGGCATCGCTGACCTCATGGAAGGTTTCGCAAAGCCAGGCCTACCGGTTAGAGGCTGGGTGATTTTTATGGGCGCCCTCAGTCTCGTTGCGGGGATCGTCGTGTTGGTATGGCCGGACATCACGCTGCAGGCTTTGGTATGGCTTATTGGACTGTGGCTGGTCGTGCTCGGTGTCATCGAGGTCATTGGCTCGTTCCAGCTACGCAAGCTCGCGCGAGCCACGTAGCGAACGGTGTGCTCTCAGCCCTCTGCCGCACGCTCGATGAGCGGTGCTGTTCGGTAGGGCACGCCGTCGGCCAGCACGATCACCATGTTGGAACGTTCAACGCCGTCGATCGCGAGCACGTGGTCGACGACGCGCTGCAAGTCAGTGTTCGATCGCGCGACCAGTCGGACGAGCATGTCGCCGGCACCGGTGATGGTGTGTGCCTCGAGCACCTCGGGTAGCGCCATGAGAGCCGACTCAATGCGTCGGTGACCGCGCTGAGTGATTTCCAAGGTGACGAAGGCCATCACCTCGTAGCCGAGCGCGCCGGGGTTGATGTCAGGGCCCCATCCAGTGACGACCCCCTGTGACGCCAACCGGTCCAGTCGCGCCTGCACCGTTCCGCGTGCCACCTGGAGCCGACGCGATGCCTCGAGAACGCCGATGCGAGGCTCGGCGCGAAAGAGCTCGAGGATCCGCGCATCGAGTGAGTCGATGGGGCTCTTCACAGTTCTAGACTGTACATATTGCGCACCAGATCTCCTAGTGGTTGCACAGCCTGACTACCAAAGTCATGCTCCAACTGTGACAGTTGCTGAAGCAGACCAACAATCGGTTGCCGACGACTTTCCCATCTCTGGCATGTCCCACGTGCACTTCGCCGTAGGGAACGCCCGCCAGGCCGCGCACTACTACTCGACGGCGTTCGGCATGCAACGCATCGCGTACCGAGGCCCCGAGACCGGTCACCGAGATGCTGCCGAGTACGTGATGGCCTCGGGGTCTGCACGGTTCGTGTTGAGCGCAGAGGTGTGTGCCGGCACGACGTTGGGTGAGCGAGTCGCACGACATGGCGACGGCGTCCTGGACTTGGCCCTCGAGGTACCTGACGTCGAGCACGCCTATCGCTACGCACTTGACCACGGTGCGCGTGGTCTGGCCGAGCCGACCATTACCGAGGACGAGCACGGCAAGGTCCAGATGGCCACGATCGCCACCTATGGCGACACGCAACACACCCTGGTTGACACGTCGTCGTACAGCGGACCGTTCTTGCCAGGTTTCGTTGCGGTCGAGCCGATCGTCATGCCGCCGCCGCAACGAGTATTCACGGCGATCGACCACTGCGTTGGCAATGTTGAGCTCGGACAGATGGACGCGTGGGTCGACTTCTACCACCGGGTGATGGGCTTCACGAACATGAAAGAGTTCGTCGGCGACGACATCGCGACTGAATACTCCGCGCTTATGAGCAAGGTCGTCGCCGACGGACGCCGTAAGGTCAAGTTCCCGATCAATGAGCCGGCGGAAGGTAAGCGCCGCAGCCAGATCGATGAGTATCTCGAGTTCTATGGCGGACCCGGAGTGCAGCATCTGGCGTTGAACACCGGCGACATCCTGGCGAGCGTCGACTACATGTGGTCGATGGGCGTTGAGTTCCTCAGAACCCCAGACGCCTACTACGAGGATGCTGAGCTTCGCGACCGTATCGGCAATGTTCGTGCGCCCATCGAAGAGCTGAAGCGTCATGGCGTCCTCGTTGACCGAGATGAGGACGGCTACCTGCTGCAGATCTTCACCAAGCCG
>JAJKIB010000139.1 GCA_021154745.1 Mycobacterium sp. | reverse complement strand
GTTGGCCTGGCGCGGATCACGCAGCCGGGACCCCCGCCAGCGCTTGTGTAGCGGCGCGCCCCACATCGTCGTCATGGCCGGAAAGCCTACGCGAGCGCTCACACCCGTAACGGTTACCCTCACGTGGACCGAACGGCAGCAACGGGAAAGGACCCAGTGTTCCGGCGATTCATCGTGCTGGCGTCAACGGCGCTGATCACGGGAGTGCTGGCCGGTTGCGGGACCACCGATTCCTGGGTCGAGGCGCACGCGGCATCCGGTTGGCCCGCGCAGTACGGCGACGCAGCCAACAGCAGCTACTCGCCGATCGCCGGAGCAGGTGCGTTGCGGCTCGAGTGGCGGCGTTCGGTCAAGGGCGACCTGGCGGCCCAGGTGGCGCTCGGATCGGGCAGTTATCTCGCGATCAACGCGCAATCGGCGGGCGGCTGCTCACTGATGGTGTGGGAGACCGACAACAAGGCCCGCCAACGCTGGTGCACCCGTCTGGTGCAGGGCGGCGGCCTGTCCGGCCCCCTATTCGATGGGTTCGACAATCTCTACGTCGGCCAGCCCGGCGCGATGCTGTCGTTCCCGCCGACGCAGTGGATTCGGTGGCGTCAGCCGGTAATCGGAATGCCTACCACGCCAAGGATTCTCGCGCCGGGCCAGTTGCTGGTGGTGACGCATCTCGGGCAGGTGCTGGTCTTCGACGCCCACAAAGGCATCGTCGTCGGCACGCTTGATCTGGTGGGCGGCGTCAATCCGACCGACTCCATTCGGGGACTGGCCGATTGCCAACCGGCGCGGCGAGGCTGCCCGGTGGCCGCGGCGCCGGCGTTCTCGTCGGCCACCGGCATCGCGGTCACCAGCCTGTGGGAACCCAACGCCGCCGCGCCGATCCTCGTGGGTCTTCGCTACCGTGCCGGCCAGACCCCGCTGATCACCCGCGAGTGGAGCACCGACGCGGTAGGCCAGGGGGCGATCTCCAGCCCGGTGCTGTCCGCCGACGGTTCGACCGTGTACGTCAACGGCCGCGACCAACACCTGTGGGCGCTCAAGGCGTCCGACGGCAAGCCGAAATGGTCAGTGCCGCTGGACTATCTGGCGCAGACGCCACCGTCGGTATCGCCGGACGGCCTGATCGTGGCGGGCGGCGGTCCCGGCGCCAAACTGCTTGCGATCCGTGACGGCGGCGACCGCGGCGACGTGCTGTGGACCCGTGACGACGTGGCCCCACTGTCCACGTCGAGTCGGGCAGGCGGCGGCATCGGCTACACGGTCGCCAAGGACGGCGACAACGGGCAGGCGCTCGTGGTGTTCAATCCGGCCGACGGCCACACCGTCAACCGCTACGCGCTGCCGCAGGCGACGGGTTGGCCGGTCGGCGTGTCGGTTGGCCATGACGGTCGCGTCGTCGCCGCCACCAGCGATGGCCAGGTCTACGGATTCGCGCCCGAGTAGTCGGACGACGATCAAGCGGCGAGGTACGAGCTCGTGGGGGACCTCCCACGCGAAGCGTAGGGGGCGAGTCCGACCAAAGGGCCTAGGCGCTAGGCCAACAGCGGCGCGACTGTCGCGCGCGGCACGGACGCCTCGACAGGGCCCGCGGACCCCGCGAACAGCTCGCCCTGGCTGAAGAAGAAGGTCAGCGAGTCGTCCGTCAGCGCGAAGTTCTGGTACTTGGCCGCATCGAGCCCGACGCTCGGCGGTATGCCGTCGATCAACCCCTGCTGCTTCTGCAGATACTGTTCGACGGCCGGGTAGATCACATCGAGGGGCTTGGCGCCAGGCTTGAACAAGGTGTCGAACGTGATCGGCGCCTTCTTACCGAGGTCCCAGTTGAAGGCCTGGTACCACGTCTGCGGGTGCACACCTCCCACGTTCTGCCACATCGTGAACACCACGCTCTGCGTGCCTGCGGTCGGTGAGCCGGAACGGTATCCGGTTCCCTTCGCGTCGAGCTCATACGGCAAGTTGTACGAACCCGGCATCTCCGAGACGTTGATGAACCCGTCGCGGGCCTGGGTGAGATACCCCGTCAGCGCCTGCTGGTCGGGATAGTCGTTGGGGAAGCTCATGGCCATGGTGTAGGTCGAGTTGGCGGTGTGGACTGTGCACATGCGGTCGGGGCCCACCACGCCGCCGAGATCGGCGCAGGCTGACTGCGCCGCAGCCGTCGATGTGCCGGTCGAGCAGGCCAGTACACCTGCCATGAGAATTGCAGCCACCCGGAGAATGCGCATCGTCGGACGTCCTCGAGAGCCGGCACCGGTCCGGCACCGGCGCATTACTGCCAGCGTACGTGGCGTCTCACCATGACGGACGACAAATGAATGCCGTTGCCCGGCTTGCCGGCCCAGACCCGATGCGGGCAATGACCACCGAGACCGGTTGCGACCCCCGCAACCGCAGCCGTGCCCGCAACACGTCGGGGTCGACATCGACACCACGAACCAGGATCTCGACGGCGCCGACGTCACGCGCCGAAAGCGCCTGGCGCAGTCGTCGTTCGTTGTAGTTCAACTCCTGGAGAACTTCGAACCCTCGTACGTTTGCGGGCAGCCGATCGCCGGACAGGTAGGCGATATCGGGGTCGAGCTGCCACAGTCCGTGTCGGGCGGCGTAGTGCCGCACCAGACCTGCGCGCACCACAGCGCCGTCGGGGTCGACGATCCACCGGCCGGCCTGCGCCACCGGGCAGTCGTCGGGATCGGCGTCGGTGACGCCTTCGCCCGTGTCCAGCATTGTGGCCCGACGGGTCACCTGCGCAAGCCCGGGAGACCACAGGCAGGCTTCGCGCACGCTGCCCGCCAGCGAGATGACCTCGATCTCCCCGCGGAATCCCAAGCGCGACAACTCATCGAAATCGATTCCCGGAGCACACTTTACGGCGAGGTCCCTGTCCCGGTAGACGTCCAGCAGTGCGTCGAGAGCCGGTGTGTAGTCGCGGGGATCGAACCGGCGCCGTCCGCCGCTGCGCCGGGCGGGGTCGACGAGCACGACGGTGTCGCGCGTTACCGGCCGCAGTGCGTCGGCGCGGCACAGATCCACGCCGGCGACATTGTGGCGGGCCATCCCGAGCCGCACTGGATCGATATCGCTGCCGATGACGTAAGTAGCCGAATTCCGCAGTGCTGCAAGCTCAGTGCCGATCGAACATGTCGCATCGTGCACCGCGACACCCGCCAATCGCCCCGCCCGGTGCGCGGCCACCGGTTCGGCGGTGGCCTGCTGCAGCGCCTCGTCGGTGAACAGCCAACCCGAGGGGTCGGCGAATTTGGCTGCCGCTTTTCGCCGCAGCAGCGTCGTCTCCACCAGCACGGCGGCCCGATCACCGAAGCGGTCACGGGCCGAGGCGATGTCGGCAACCAGCGAGGAGTCGGTGAGCCGGAAGTCATTGACCTCGCGTAGATCCCGTGCGCCGGCGTCGGAACGCAGGTACGCGACGGCTTCAATATCGAACGCTACGACGGCTTGACCCCAGTCACCATGACGTTGTAGAACCAGCCCTTGGGCACCACACGGCGCCAGAGGTTGTCGTCGACCCAGCTCAGGGTGATCCAGCTGCCGAACGCGAACTTCGCCCAGCCCCAGCCCAACCGGCCGGGCGGGACGGTAGCCTCGAAGGTGCGCAGCGGCCAGCCCAGCATCGCGGCAGTGAACTCCGTTGTCGTGCTGGATACATCGACAGCGCCGGCGTTGACCGCCATCCGTTCCAGGTCGCCCGGATCGAACGTATGCAGGTCGACCACCCACTCCAGCGCGGCGGCCCGAGAATTCTCGTCGAGTTCCTCCTGGGTCCGCCGCCAGCTTCCCAGCCCCGGCAGCTTCATCGCGCGGATGGTCACATTCCAGGTCAGGTCCGCCAGCGTGCGTGCGTAGGTGTTGCCGACCGTCGTCGGCTCGCCGGCGAACACGAACCGGCCGCCCGGCTTGAGTACCCGGACAACCTCACGCAGCGACAGTTCGACGTCGGGAATGTGATGCAGCACCGCGTGCCCGACGACGAGGTCGAAGGTGTTGTCGTCGTAGGGAATGCCCTCGGCATCGGCGACCCGGCCGTCGATCTCCAGGCCAAGGTTCTCGCCGTTGCGGGTGGCGACTTTCACCATGCCCGGCGACAGATCGGTCACCGAGCCGCGCCGCGCGACCCCGGCCTGAATCAGGTTGAGCAGGAAGAAGCCGCTTCCGCAGCCCAGCTCCAGCGCCCGGTCGTACGGCAGCTCGCGCAGCTCATCCTCGGGCACGGTCGCGTCGAACAGGTCGCGGGCGTAGTCGACGCAGCGCTTGTCATAGGAGATCGACCACTTGTCGTCGTAGCTCTCCGCCTCCCAGTCGTGGTAGAGCACCTGGGCAAGCTTGGAGTCGTGGCGGGCCGCTTCTACCTCTTCCGCGGTGGCATGCGGGTTAGGAGCCGGATCGGTACTCGTCATAAGAGGGCAGCCTAATTGTCGAAGGCGGCCTTGGCGGCAGCCAGTACCTGCGGTGGATAGTCCAGGAATCGCTGCGCCCAGGCCAGCGCGGCGTCGTACACGCTGTCGGGCGCCACCATCTCGTCGATCAGGCCCAGCGCCAACGCCTCCTTGGCGTCGATGAACCGCCCGCTGAACACCAGGTCCTTGGCCTTGCTCTGGCCGGCCGTCCTGGCGAGGCGCGCCGTGCCGCCCTGTGGCACCCGGCCCGCCAGGATCTCCGTGGCGCCGAATTTCACGTTGTCGCCGCTGACCCGCCAGTCCGCGGCAAGCGCCAGCGTCAAGCCGCCGCCCAGCGCGTAGCCGGTGATGGCGGCGACGGTCGGCTTCGGGACGGCGGCCAGCGCATCGACGGCCTGTCGGCATACCCGCGCGGCGACCTCGGCGTCGTCGGCGCTCAACGTGCGCAACTCGGGCATGTCGTCGCCGGCTGAGAAGATCTCGTGACCGCCGAATAAGACGACGGCCGAGATGTCGTCGCGGCGGCCGAGATCGGCTGCGGCAGAGATGATCTCGCGATACACCTGGCGTGTCAGCGCATTGGTGGGCGGTCGCGACAGCAGCAGCGTGGCGATGCCCGGCTGTTCATCGCTGGTGTGGACGGAGACGAACTCGTTCATGCAAGCGGCGTGCCGGACGCGTAGCCGTCAGGCGCGCGGTGGTCGCGGGCGTTGTTGTAGCGGTCGCTGTCGAAGAACTCGATCTCCCAGTTGCCATTCTTCTCGGCCAGATGCGGTTCGACAGCGACGACCTGACGTTCCACGGCAAGCACTTCGGCGACGGTGCGGCCGGCCAGTGAGTCCAGCTGCGTCCATGTCGGCGGCAGCAGGAAGGTCCGTGACTGCGCGAAATCCTCGAGCGCCTCGGCAGGCGTGATCCAGTCTGCGCGGTCGGTTTCGGTGTTGTCCCCGTCCGCGCGCTGCCCTTCCGGCAACGCCCCGACGAAGAAATAGGTGTCGTAGCGACGGGTGCGCTCCTCCTTCGGCGTCACCCAGTTCGCCCATGGCCGAAGCAGATCCGCGCGCAGCACGAGATTTTCCTTACGCAGGAACTCTCCGAACGACAATGAACTGTCAGCGAGCGCCAGCCTCGATTCGCGATAGATCGACGCGTCGCCGCCGATGCCGTCCGGGTCGTCGGCGGCCCCGGCGAACAGCACGCCGGACTCTTCAAACGTTTCGCGGGCTGCGGCGCACACCAACGCCTCGGCCAGATCCGATTCGACGCCGAACCGATCGGCCCACCAGCCGGGCTTCGGGCCGAACCATGCGATGTCGGCGTCGCGGTCGCGGTCGTCGACGCCGCCGCCGGGGAAGACCATCACGCCGGCCACGAAATCCATCGCGGAGTGGCGCCGCATCAGGAACACTTCGATTCCCCGGGCGAGGCCCGGGCCCTGGTCGCGGATCAGCATGACCGTCGCCGCCGGCCGGGGCACCAACGGGTCTTGAGTTCCATCCCCAGTCGCTTCGCTCCCACCCTCCGGAAAAGTCGTCATGTCCGCCTCCTGTGAGCCGCCCTGCTGCGTGTGCGACGCGCGAAATACCGCCCGTCGATGTTCTCCAG
Source organism: Mycobacterium sp. (assembly GCA_021154745.1). Taxonomy (GTDB): domain Bacteria; phylum Actinomycetota; class Actinomycetes; order Mycobacteriales; family Mycobacteriaceae; genus Mycobacterium. The sequence continues at coordinate 11,547 of JAJKIB010000139.1, read as the reverse complement.
GGCGATCGACTGCCCGAATGCCGTGGACAGGTTCTCGGCGGTCAGCACGTCCGACAGCAGTCCGGAGTCGACCACCTTCCCTTCGGACAGGATCAGGCAGTGTGAGAAGCCGTGTGGGATTTCCTCGACGTGGTGGGTGACAAGCACAAGGGCCGGTGAGTCGGGGTCGGCGGCGAGGTCGGCCAGCCGGGCGACCAACTCTTCGCGGCCGCCGAGGTCCAGCCCGGCGGCGGGTTCGTCGAGCAGCAGCAGCTCGGGGTCGGTCATCATCGACCGCGCGATCAGCACCCGTTTGCGCTCGCCTTCGGACAGCGTGCCGTAGGTGCGTTCGGCGAGGTGCTCGGCGCCGACGCTTTCCAGCATGTCGATGGCCTGCTCGTAGTCGACGTCCTCATAGTTCTCCCGCCAGCGGCCCATCACCGCGTAGCCAGCGGAGACAACCAGGTCACGCACCACTTCGCCCTCGGGTACGCGCTGCGAGAGCGCCGAGCTGCTCAGCCCGACACGCGAACGTAGTTCGGACATGTCGACGCGGCCGAGCCGCTCGCCGAGCACGAACGCCGTGCCCGACGACGGGTACTCCATGGCCGCGGCGATGCGCAGCAGCGACGTCTTGCCTGCCCCGTTCGGCCCGATGACGACCCAGCGTTCATCGAGTTCGACCGACCAGGTGACGGGCCCGACCAGAGTCTGGCGACCACGTCGCAGTGTGACTTTCGCGAAGTCGATCAGCAGGTCGGGATCGGCCGCATCTTCTTCGGGGACGGACACCCGACCATCGTGCCGTACTCGACACGTGTCGTTAACCGAGACCCCATCCCGCGGCGCCGTTGACGATGACGCGGTCGGCTTTGGAGACCGTGCCAGCCACCAGCTCCGAGTTGCGCTGGTCGGTGGTCGCGACCCAGGCGCGGGCTTGTTGTGGTGTCTTCCCGAACTGGACATGACGCGCGACGAGTCGCTGGACCCGCATCGTCTCCTCGCTCGCCACGAACCACACCGCGTCCATGGCGCGGCGTGCCCGCTCCCAATGTGGATCGTCGATCAGCAGATAGTTGCCCTCGGTGACGACGAGGCGCGCCGACGGCAGCACCACGAGCGCCGCCGCGAGCGGCTGTTCCAGTGTGCGGTCGAAACCTGGCACGTACACCGGCTCGTCGATCTCGGCCCTCAACCGCTCGAGCAGATGCGCATAACCGGCCGCGTCGAACGTGTCCGGTGCGCCCTTGCGGCCGCGCGCACCGATCCGGTCCAGCTGGGCATCGGCGAGGTGGAAGCCGTCCATCGGAACGTGTGCGACCCAGTCGTCGCCCTTGACCGCGCGGATGCGGGCGACGAGCACATCGACGAGGGTCGATTTCCCGGCGCCCGGGCTGCCCGCGATGCCCAGGATCGCCCGCGACGACTGATCGGCCAGCGCGATCGCATCGCGGGCCAGCAGATCCGCCGTCGCCATCTGCTGAGTCTCGGTCACGATGCGTGGCGTTTCCGGGCGGCGCGCAGACCGTCGTCGATGAAACTGCGAGCATGGTTCGCGAGGTCGGCGCCGTCGTCCCACAGATTGCGCCAGATCGCCAAGTCGTTGGACAGGCCCGGCGCAACGACCGCCGACGAGAACGACTCGAATGTAAGCGGCCCGCGGTAGTCGATATCGACGAGGGCGCCGAAAAACGCTTGGAAGTCGATGTGCCCGGAGCCGAGATAGCCGCGATGGTTCTCGCCGATGTGGACATAGCCGAGCCGGTCGCCGACTTCGTGTACCGGTGCGACGAGGTCGTCTTCCTCGATGTTCATGTGATACGTGTCGAGGTGGATCACCACGTTGTCCGCACCGATGTCGTCGGCCAGCCGCAGGCAGTCGCGCGCGGTGTTGACGACGTTGGTCTCGTATCGGTTGCAGATCTCCAAGCCGAGCCTCACCCCCAGCGGTGCCGCCTCGGTGGCCAGTTCCCGCAGTACGCCCACGACGTTGTCGCGACCGGTTGGGGTCAGCGGCTGCGTTGCCTTGCCGAACGCGCTGTAGAGCGCGCCGGTAAGGATGCTCGCGCCGATGTCGTGGGTAACGTGCAGCGACTCGTGCAGCAGCGCCGCGCCCCGGGCGACGACCGCGCGGTCGTCGCTGGAAATGTCGGCGTCGCGGGCCAAACCGCGAGAACAAGCGGCCTGGATACCATTGGCGCCCAGCAATTCTCGCGTCTTATCCCGATTGAGGTTGACCGAGTCGTGCAGGGAGAACTCCAGGATGTCGAATCCGGCGGCGACGGTCTGTGAGATCGCGGTGTCGACGCTTGCTGGGTCGGTGTTACCGATCCAGACCAGCGCGTGGATGCCGATGGGGTTGGTCATGACGTGTGCTCCTTCAGGCCTCATGGCGGTCGCCGGGTCGGGCGCCGGTGATCAGCGCGACGATCTCGTCGCCGTCGGTATCACTGGTGCGCCGGCCCGCGACGCAAAGTCCGGCCCGCATCACCCACACCGCGTCGCTGAGCCGTAGCACCTGCGAAAAGTTGTGGCTGATAAGGACAATCGAGTGCCCCTCGCCGCGGAGCGTGGTGATCAGCTCTTCGACGCGAGCAGTCTCCTGCACACCGAGCGCCGCCGTCGGCTCGTCCATGATGATCAGCTTCGAGGTGAATCCCGCTGCCCGACAGATCGATACGGCCTGGCGCTGGCCGCCGCTGAGTCTGCGCACCCGCGCCCCCACCGCGGGCACGTTGATCGCCAGGGTGGAAATCATGTCCTCGGCCTTCGCCCGCATCGCACGCCGGTTCAGCACGGCGACAGGGCCGAGGCGATGCACGATCTCACGGTTGAGGAACAGGTTCTGCCAGACGGTGAGATCTTCGACGAGGGCCAGGTTCTGGTGCACCGTCTCGATACCCGCATCACGCGCGTCGTGCGGCGACTTGAAATGCACTGTCTGCCCGTCGAAAGCGATCGAACCCGCGTCCAGGTTATGCACACCGCTGACACACCGGATCAACGTCGACTTCCCGGCACCGTTGTCGCCGACGATCGCGGTGACCTCGCCGCGCCGGGCGTGCATGGTCACGTCACGAAGCGCCCGAACCTGGCCGAATGACAGCGTGGCGCCGTCGACCTTTAGTAGCGCGTCGGCGGGAACATCCTCGGCGAGCGGCTTGCGTCGCACAGACTGGGTCATTTCTGATACCTCGTGAGGAAGGCGGCCAGGACGACGACCACGCCTACCGACAACGGTTGGTAGAACTGCGAAACCCCAAGCAGAGTGAGGCCATTGACAAGCGCGGTCAACAGCAGCGCGCCGATCACCGGGCCGGCGATGGTCGCCCGGCCGCCGAACAGGCTGACTCCGCCGAGAACCACGGCGGCCACCGAGTTCAGCAGAAAGGACGTGTTGGCCGCGGGCTCGGCGGCGCCGACGCGTGCGACAAGCAGAACCGCAGCGATTCCGGCGGTCACACCGGCGATCGTGTACACCGCCGCCTTGATGCGCTCGGTCGAAACCCCAGTCGCCGCAGCCGCTTCGGTGTTCCCACCGGTGGCCAACACATAGGTACCGAACCGGGTGTGGAACAAGACGATGTGTGCAACGACGGCCAATGCGATCGCGATCAGGAACGTGTAGCCGAAGATCCACACCGTACCCGTCGACAGTTTGAGGAGCGGCGTGCTGATGATTGTTTTGGGCTTGCCGTCGGCGAAGATCAGCGCGGTCCCCGACGCCGCCGACAACATGCCAAGCGTCACGATGAAGTCGGTGATACGGCCGCGTGCGATGATCAACCCGTTGACCAGACCGACCGCGAAACCTGTTGCCAGCGCTGCCAGGATCGCAGCCCAGAGTCCGGCGTCGAACACCACACCGAAGATGACGGCGGCCAGCGTCATCGCCGAAGCGATCGACAGATCGATGCCCGCCGTCGCCACCACGAACGTCTGCCCGATGGTCAACACAATCAGGATGGCCGCCGAGGTGAGCATCGACTGGATGTTGCCTACGCTCAAGAACGTCGAGTTGAGCACTTGGAAGACGATCGCCAGTACGACCAACGCGATGGGTGCCGCCCAGGTCGCGAGATTTGCGGGATCGAGCATGCGCCGCCATGTCGGCTGCCTGGACTCGGACACGTCGACCAGTGTCGTGTGTATCGACGGGGCGACCGTCACTTGGCCAACTCCGCGAACGGATCCTCATACGGCGACGCGGGCTTTGGCGCCGATGAGAGGGCGCCGTCGACGTTTTCCTTTGTCACCACCTGAACGGGAGCATTGACCTTGGCCGGCAAGGACTTTCCAGCGATCGCCGCCTCGCAGGCCTCCACGCCCATCGCCCCGATGACATACGGGAACTGCGCAACTACCGCGTCGATTCCGCCGGCCTTCACCGCTTCGAACGCGTCCTTGTTGCCGTCGACGCTGATGACCTTGATCTGTCCCGTCTTGCCCTTGTTGGCGATGGCTTGCACGACACCAAGTCCCATGTCGTCGTTTGCGACGAAGAAGCCGTTGATCCCAGGGTTGGCGGTCATGATGTCGGTCGCCTTGGTGAGCGCCAGCTGGCGATCCCAGTCCGCCGCGACGGTCGAGATGATCTTGAGGTTGGCGGGCGCACTCGATGTGAACCCGTCGAGGCGTGCCGCGCTGGTGACGTCGCCGGGCGTGCCGCCGATCAGCGCGACGATTCCGCCCTGCGGCAGCAGCTTCGCCATCTGCTGAGCACCTTTGGATCCGGCATCGGAGTTGTCCGTCCCGATGTATGTCGCGATCTTGGCGTTCGCCGCCTTGGCGGCCGACTCATCGACCGGGCTGTCGATGTTGACGATCGGGATGTTCTTGGCCGACACCGCCGCGATGCCCTGGATCATGTTGGTGCCGGTGATCGGATTGACGATGAAGCACTTGAAGCTCTGCCCGGCCAGCCCGTTCAGCTTGTCCGCCTGTCCGGTGGTGTCGGTGATCGAGTTGGCGGCCTGAACGGTCACCTTCGTGCCACTGGCCGACGCTTGGCTCTCGATGCCGGATTGCATCGACTGAAAGAACGGGTTGTCGAGGCCTTTCACCACAGCGGCCACGTTGCCTTCACCGGACGACGAGCCGCCCTGGCAGCCGGCCAGGACCAGAGCCAAACTACCCGCGACCGCCACGACCGCCAGGGGTCCGGAACCGCGAGACAGTGGGTTCGAAAGCGACATGATGCCTCTCCTCTTTGAGCAGGTCGACCGATTTCTGACTAGTCAAGTCCAGATATATGCTTAATGTCAAGCAAAAATACCTTCGCTTCTGGTAAAAATATTCCGAGAAGGGGGTGCAACCAGATGGACGAGGGTGGCGGGTCGGTCGGCCACGTGCTCGATGTCATCCGTCGCGCCGGTGGAATCACCCGTGCGGAGATCATCGAGAAGACGGGACTATCCCGCTCAACCGTCGGCACTCGACTGGACACGCTGACCGCGGCCGGACTGATCTCCAGCGGTCAGTCGACGGCGGCGCGTGGGCGCCCGCCGAGTCATTTCCATTTCCGCAACGATCAGGGCGTTTTGCTGGTCGTCGATGCCGGCGCGACCGGAGTACGGACCGCAATCACCGATCTCGGCGGCCATATCCGTGACGAGCGGCGGGCGGCTCTCGACATCACCGTCGGGCCGCAGAACTGGCTGCCCGCGGTTTCCGACATACTGGATCAGTTGCTCGAAACCGCCGGTGTGACAGCGGATTTCGTCCGTGGGATCGGCCTCGCCGTGCCCGGTCCAGTGGATTTCGCGAGCGCGTCCGTGGTCAGCCCGCCGATCATGACGGGCTGGGACGAGTTCCCGATCCGGTCGTGGTTCGCCTCGCGCTTCGAATGCCCAACCCTGGTCGATAACGATGCCAACGCGATGGCCCTCGGTGAACATCACCGCGAGTTCGCCGACCGCGATTCGCTGGTGATGGTCAAGATCGCCACGGGTATTGGCGCCGGGATCATCGCGCACGGCTCGATCTATCGCGGGGCCGACGGCGCCGCAGGCGACATCGGCCACATCCAGATCAACCCTCCGGATGACGGCCTGTCGGCGGACGGTCCCCCGGTGTGCCGCTGCGGCAACGTCGGATGCCTCGAGGCCTACGCCGGCGGGTGGGCGCTGCTGCGCGATCTTCGCAGCGACGGCCGCGACGTCTCCACGATCGCGGACGTCGTGAAGCTGGTTGTGGCCGGCGACCCGCTGGCGGTGAACCTCGTCCGGCGGGCCGGCCGGTTCATCGGCAACACCCTGTCGGACGTGGTGAGCCTATTCAACCCGGCCGTGGTGGTCATCGGCGGCGAGCTCGCGACGGGCTCCGACTACGTGATCGCGGGCATTCGCCAAAGCGTGTACGCCCGCTCGCTGCCGCTCGCAACCCGCAAGCTGCAGATCGTGCCCGCGCGTCTCGGGGACAGGGCCGGCACCGTCGGGCTGACCAGCATGCTCACCGACTACATCTTCGACATCCGCCGGGTCGACGCCCAGTTCTCCTGAGCCCAAGTCGCTGGCCTCGGCGACGGACGCCCAGCCGCTGACCGCGAGCACCCGCTTGGGCGTGATGCGCAGCAACAGTTGCACGAGCGGGCCGATGCCGAACGCGTACAACACGGTGCCGACGCCCACCGTCCCGCCGAGAAGCCAGCCGACCGTCAGCACCGTGGCCTCGATCGACGTGCGGACCAGCCGCACCGAAAGTCCGGTTCGCACAACCAGTCCGGTCATCAGGCCGTCGCGCGGACCGGGGCCCAGTGCGGCGCCGATGTAGAGGACGGTGCTGATCGCATTGAACACCACCGCGCCCACCATCATCGCGATGCGCACCGGCAATGAGGTCGGCGTCGGCAGCACCCACAGCGCGGCGTCGACGGTGACCGCGATGACGATGACGTTGGCGATCGTGCCGATGCCCGGCCGGTTCCGCAGGGGAATCCAGGCCAGCAGCACCGCCACGCCGACCACCGCGGACGCGACGCCGATGGTCATGCCGGTGTGACGGGCCAGTCCCTGGTGGAAGACATCCCACGGGTCCAGGCCCAGGCCGGCGCGGACCATCACCGCCATCGAGAAGCCGTAACCGCTCAGCCCGACCAATAGCGCCGCGCCCCGCAGGGTGGCTTTACGCATGGTGTGGGAAGCGAATCCGGATCAGATCCAATTCCCGGCGGACGCGTTCGGCGTCACGGTCGACGAATTCGGCGGGGATGATCTCCGCCGGACGGAAGAGCCGGGCCAGCGCCCAGGCCAGTCGTGATATCCAATTCATGCTCATGACCCCGATAATCAAACCAACTGGCTTGCTGTTCAATAGCCAGTTAGGGCATACTGGCCTGCAAATGTCGGTAGAAATGGCCGCCCGAGCGCTCGATGAAGACCTGTTGGCCCGCGAGCTGGGCAACTGGCGCACATCCAGTCGGAGTGGACCCGCGTATCAGGGCCTGGCCGACGCCATCCGGCTGCTGATCATCGACGGGCGCCTGCCCGTCGGGGCTCGGCTGCCGAGTGAACGCGCGCTCGCCGACAGCCTGCGCGTTTCTCGCACCACCGTCACGGCTGCATACACGCAACTCCGCGACGACGGCTACCTGAACGCGCGGCGCGGCGCACGCAGCACCACCGCCCTGCCGGTCTCCACCGGGGCCACCGTGGCCGGGGAGGCGCCGGCCACGGTCAGCCTCGCCGAGGCAACGTTGGCCGCTCCCGTCGGGGCGGTGATGGACGCCTTCGCGGACGCGGCCCGTGAGGTGATGCCCTACCTGCACGACATTGGCGTCGAGCTCACCGGCGTTCCCCCGCTGCGCGAAGCGATCGCCCAAAGATATTGCGCGCGAGGCCTACCCACCGAACCCGACGAAATAATGGTCACCACCGGCGCCCTGCACGCGATCGGATTGATTCTGGCCACCTACACACAGCCGGGTGATCGTGTGCTGGTCGAGCAGCCGACCTACCACGGCGCACTGTCGGCCATCACGACCACCGGAGCAAGACCGGTACCGGTTGCCATGACCGATGAGGGCTGGGAACTCGATGCGGTCCATTCGGCGGTGCGACAGCTGGCGCCGAACCTGGCCTACCTGGTCCTCGACAACCACAATCCCACTGGCATGACGCTTTCCGAGGCGGGCCGTAGGCGCCTCGGCTCGATCATCGCCGAAACCCGCACTCGCACAATCGTTGACGAGACGATCGCCGACATGTGGTTGGACCGGCCGGTGCCTCCGCCGATGGCGGCCTTCATGCCCTCCCGGAGGGATCTGGTGTTGACGGTCGGGTCGGTCTCGAAATCGTTCTGGGGCGGCTTACGCATCGGCTGGATCCGCGCCGAACGCAGCACACTGGCGACCATCGCCGCGGTGCGCCCGTCCATCGACATGGGGACCGCGATCGTCGAACAGCTGGCTACCGCGCACCTCATCAGCAAGGCCGACGAGCTCTTGTTGGAGCGGCGCGAGATACTGCGACATCGACGTGAATTGCTGAGATCGCTTCTGCACGTATACCTCCCGGACTGGTCGTACAGCCGGAGCCATGGCGGAATGTCGCTGTGGGTGCGCTTGCCCGCACCGACCAGCTCCGCATTGTCAGCCGCAGCTTTGCGGCTTGGGCTGGTCGTGCCGCCCGGTCCGCGATTCGGAGTCGACGGCACGCTGGAGCGGTTCATCCGGGTGCCCTACACACTGCCCGACGACCGGCTCGCCGAGGCGGTGGAGTTGCTGGCCCGGGCATGGCGCAGCGTCACGGGAACATCGGCATCCGATTCACGCTCGGTGGTCGTCTAACAGCTTGTCGCTCAGATGCGGGCACAAAGCTCATCGCCCGGAAACCGCTTCGCGTCGCCACAATTCAGCAGCCTCCTAGCCCTTCATGAGCTCCCCGACATGGGCGCTGACCGAATCCGCAAGGCCCTGAAGGTCGTAACCGCCTTCGAGCACCGCCACGAGACGGCCTTCGCAGTTCTTCTCCGCTGATTTCATCAGTTCACGTGTCACCCAGGCGAAGTCGTCCGCAGTCATGCGCAATGAACCGAGCGGGTCGCGTTCATGGGCGTCGAACCCGGCGGAGACGATGATCAGCTCGGGCCTGAATGAGTCGAGCGCAGGCAGGATTCTGTCCTCGAACGCTTCTCGGAGTTCAGCGCCGCCATCGCCGGCAGCAAGAGGCGAATTGAAGATGTTGCCCACGCCGGTCTCGTCGCTTGCGCCGGTGCCGGGAAACAGCGGCATCTGATGCGTCGATGCGTATAGCACGCTCGGATCCGAGTAGAAGATCTCCTGTGTGCCATTCCCATGATGGACGTCGAAATCGACGATCGCGACGCGTGTCAGCCCGTGCTCGCGCTGCGCATGACGCGCACCGATGCTGATGTTGTTGAACAGGCAAAACCCCATGGCCCGTTCGGTTTCGGCGTGGTGGCCCGGAGGGCGGCACGCGACGAATGCGTTCTGCACCTCCCCGTTGAGCACCTTGTCGACCGCTTGCACCGTGCCGCCGACCCCGCGCAACACGACCTCCCACGTCGAGGGGTCCATCATCGTGTCGCCGCCATCGAGATAGACATAACCGGCGTCCGGGCGGGCAGCCTCCAGCCCGTCGACATACCGGTTGGAGTGCACGCAGCGCGTCGTATCGATGTCGGCGACATCGGCCTCCTCGCGGACCAGCGGATCGAACTCGGGCTTGCCGAGCACCGACTGCACCACGCGGTAGCGGTCGGGCCGCTCCGGATGGCCGTGCGACGTTTGGTGATTGGCGAAGCTCGAATGGTGCAGAAGCAAGGTTGCCATAGGTGAAATCTTCCCTCGGATACTTTATGCAAGCCTAGCGCACGAGCCCCGGAGAGCGGCGGTATTACTCGTCGGGTATCTCGACCCGGCGCACCATCCCGTCGCGCAAGTCGGCGGCCTCGATCTCACCCCGGGTGATTCCGAGGATGAACAGCACGGTATCCAGATACGGGTGGCTCAGCGATGCGTCGGCGACTTCCCGCAGCGCGGGCTTGGCGTTGAACGCCACCCCCAATCCCGCGGCGGCGAGCATGTCGATGTCGTTGGCGCCGTCGCCGACGGCCACGGTCTGTTCCATCGGAACACCGGCCTGTTGTGCAAAATCCCGCAGCGCCTTGGCCTTTCCGGGCCGGTCGATCACCGGGCCGATCACGCGGCCGGTCAGCTTCCCTTCGACGATCTCGAGTTCGTTGGCGGCGACGAAGTCCATCTCCAGCTCGTGCGCGAGGGGGTCGATGACCTGGCGGAAGCCGCCGGACACAATGCCGCAGTGATACCCGAGGCGACGCAATGTGCGCAGCGTGGTGCGCGCCCCCGGCGTCAGCTCGATCTGTTCGCCGACATCTTCGAGCACTTCTGCGGGAAGACCGGCCAACGTCGCGACCCTGCGATGGAGCGACTCGGCGAAGTCCAATTCGCCGCGCATCGCTGCCTCGGTGACCTCGGCGACGGCGGCCTCCGCTCCTGCTCGGGCGGCCAGCATCTCGATGACCTCACCCTGGATCAGTGTCGAATCGACGTCAAAAACGATGAGCCGCTTGGCCCGTCGCGACAGGCTGTAGTCCTCCAGCGCGATGTCCACGCCCTCGTCGACGGCTACGCGCGCCAGCACCGCCTGCAACTGCCCGTCGGCGCCGGGCGGTATGGAGACCCGCAGCTCCAAACCCGTTACCGGGTAATCGGAGACGCCGCGGATGAAATCGATGTTGACGCCGAGGGCGGCTACCTCCCGCGCCACCACGCCGAACGACTCGGCGGTGATCGGCCGGCCCAGGACGACGATCGTGTGGGTGGACGGCTCGCGCATCACCGGCAACGAGTCGCTGCGCTCGATCGTCACTTCAAGGCCCACACCGTGGATGGCGTCCTCCACCTCTTGGCGCAGTTCGGCCCCGCCGGCTACTTCCGGCGGACCGACCACCAGAACGCCCAGGGTCAGGCGGCCGCGGATGACGACCTGTTCGACGTTGAGGAGCTCAACCTTGTGCGCCGACAACACCTCGAACAGGGCGGATGTCACACCCGGTTGGTCGCGTCCGGTGACGGTGATCAACACCGACACCTTGGACATGCTCATCGCTGCGTGCGATGAAACGTCAACTGGACTGGTCCACCGGCTCGGCCGGGTGGTGTTCCCGACCGACGTGGGCCTCCGCTCGCATCCGATCCACCATGTGCGGGTAGTGCAGCTCGAAGGCCGGCCGCTCCGACCGGATGCGGGGCAGCTCGGTGAAGTTGTGCCGCGGCGGCGGGCAGCTGGTCGCCCACTCCAGCGAGTTGCCGTAGCCCCACGGATCGTCGACCATCACCGGCTCGCCGTAGCGCCAGCTCTTGAACACGTTCCACGTGAAGGGCAACGTCGAGATGCCCAGGATGAACGCGCCGATCGTCGACACGACGTTCAGCGTGGTGAACCCGTCGGTGGGCAGGTAGTCGGCGTAGCGGCGCGGCATGCCTTCGTCGCCCAGCCAGTGCTGCACCAAAAACGTGGTGTGAAAGCCGATGAACGTCAGCCAGAAATGCAGCTTGCCCAGCCGCTCGTCGAGCAGCCGGCCCGT
>JAJKIB010000138.1 GCA_021154745.1 Mycobacterium sp. | reverse complement strand
TAGAGCGGGGCGTCCGCCGGCAGGCCGCTGCTGCCTACCAGGGTGGCCAGCACCACGTACAGCTGGTTCTCGATGGCGCGTGCCTGGCAGCCGGTGTAGACCCGGTGGATTCCTCGACGGTTCCAGGTCAGTGAGGGGCAGAAGATCAGATCGACACCCTTATGCACCAGGTAACGCGCGAGCTCGGGGAACTGGATATCGGCACAGATCAGCACGCCGGCGGTGAAGGCGCCGATCTGAGTGATGAGCAGTTCGTCGCCGCCGCTGGCCGCCATCGTGTGCTCTTGGGGTGTCAGGTGGATCTTGTCCTGGGCTTGGACCCGGCCGTCGGGATGGGCGACGTAGGCGGTGTTGCGGAGGGTGCCGCCGGGGTCGACCCGGTTGTGGCTGCCGCCCACGACCACGATGTCGTAGCGCTGAGACATGACCGAGATGGCGTCCACGATGGCATCGGTGTGGACCGACAGGATCTCCCGGTAGTCAGCAGTGATCGTCTGGGTGGTGGTTTGGTGGCTGGTGATCGCCGCCAACAGTCCGGTGCTGGCGAGCTCGGGGAACAGCACGACCTCGGCACCACGTTCGGCCGCCTGCTGGACGAGGTGCTCCATGTGCTCGAGAAAGGCGGCCAGGCTGGTTTCGGCACGCAGTTCGAACTGGGTGGTTGCCACGGTCAGATCGGCCATCGGCTTCGCCTTTCGAAGGGAGGAGCTACAGCTGCACTACGAGTCGCGGTGAACTGGTCGGCCCGCTCACGCTAGCTGTTGACTGCGCGCGGCCCTATCGGCAGAAGTCAGGCTCGCGGCACCCGGCGTGGTGACTTTTCCAACGAGCTTTGAGGCTTAGTTAAGGCCCTTCCGTGCTTGCGGTCCGGTTCGCGGTAGGCGGCGATCATGCGCTGGTGGATCCCCCAAGTCGCCTCGACCTCGACGTGCGCATCGGCTGCGAACAGCGCGGCAAGCCGGTCCTTCTGCTTGTCGGTGAGCAGGTCGGCGCCGGTGTGTAGGGTGCGCCGCGCCGAGTAGAGCGGATCGCCTCGGTAGCCCCCGGTGGCCATAGATGGCTTGTTGGACTCGGGGTCGGCATCGGTCCAGGGCGTCGCCGGCCAGGCGGACCACATGAAAGGGGTCCATCACCGGCACCGCGTCGGGGAGCTCCTCGGTGGTGGCGGTCTTGAAGCCGGTGAACCCGTCCATCGCGACGACCTCGCCCGCGTCGCGCCAGGCCTGCGGCCGCTGGTTCAGCCATTGCTTGAAGGCCTGCTTGGAGCGGCCTTCGACCATGTCCAGCAGGCGTGCCGGGCCGGTGCCGTCGCGGATGCCGGTCAGGTCGATGATCACCGTGACGTACTTGTCGCCCTTGCGGGTGTGACGCCACACGTGCTCATCGACACCGATCACGGCTACGCCGTCGAAGCGACTCGGGTTCTCCATCAGGACCCGTTTGCCGTCGGCGAGGACCGCGTCGTTCGCGGTGTCCCACGCCACCGCGAGCGCTTCGGCGACCCGGGCGACGGTGAGGTGTTGCACCACGATCGCCTCCAGCGCCCACCGCAGCGCCTGCCGCGACAGCTTCGCCCGGGGTTCGGCGACCTTGCTGGCGTCCTGTCGCCACACATGCCCACAGCCGGTGCAGCGATAACGGCGCAACCTGACCAGCAACCTCGTGGGTCGCCACCCGAACGGCTCGTGCGCCAGCCGACGCAGCACGGTGTCACGCGGGACGCCTTCACCGCCGCAGCGCCGGCACCAGCCGTCCGGTTCGACGACCCGGCAGGCCAGGAACGCCGGTCGGGCTCGAGCCGCTGCCCGGTCACCTCCAACCCGAGCTCGTCGAGCCGGCAGAACGTCGTCAGGTCAGGGCAGGCGAACTCACCAACAGCGGTAACGTCGGACACGTCGAGGTCTTTCGGATGGCTGGCGTAGGAACCTCCATCCTCGGAAGGCCTCGACGCCTATCCAGGGACCGCCGCGCCACCTGTCCCTACACCCTCATCTGGGAAGAGCCCGCCAAGAGTGGCGGAGGAGTTGGCCGAAGCGATGGCGGCTAACGAACCGGGCCCGCAATGGACGCGAAGGTCCGTCCATGGCTGGTCAGGGCTCCGGCGGAGTTGTAAAGGGCAGTGAAGCGGAAGGAGGCGTTCTGCCCCGCTGTGTCAACGAACCATGCGTAGCGCTCGACGTGTGGTGAGGCCTCCAGAACGGCTGCTGCCTGACGCATAAACTGATCAGCCAAGCCATTGGTCGGCGCGTTGGCGACGGGGAGACCCCAAGCAGAGACATCTAAAGCTCCGACCTCAGTGACCCAGATCGGTTTGTGCCACTTGCGCCAAGCGTCCTTGATCATACGACGAAGTTGCTGAGCCGCGCCCGTGGGATTGGTGAAGTCGGGGTAGAAGTGCAGCGCGACGAAGTCGACGCGATAACCAGCCTCAAGCGCGCCTGACATGAACTTGTCGGGCCAGCCATCCCAGTAGTTGGCGGGGGCTGGGCTGCCGAGGCGCAAACCCGTGGCTTCCAGTTTCGGCCAAAGTGTGAGTGCATCAGACGGTGTCATGTTGGCTTGAGCGGGGTGATCCGGCTCGTTGAAGGCGAGGAGGGCACTGAACCGACCGGTTTGCGCCCCCTTCTTGAGCGCAGCCAGACGTGAGGTGTCGGTGGCCGAGCCTCCCCCAGCCCATGGGAACGTAATCAAGCCCGGGTGCGGAACTACGGGAGTCGGACCAGTTGTAGAACCACGTTGATCCCAAGGCCTTCAGCTTCGCAGTGTCACCTGCGTACGCGGCCGCGGCCACGCCCTTCTTCATCGAGGATGCAGCGGTCGTTGCACTTGCCTTCCCCACGGTGAGGCCCCCGAGCGTTGTGATCAACGCTAAGCCAAGTAGTAGGCGAGGGAAACCACCTGCAGTGAGGCGATGGCTAGCACTTGGACTCCAGGGCTCGGTCGCATGCAACACATCGTCGCAGGCGATTCCTTCGGTATGACCAGAGCCAGATACTTTGCGATAGGCGCCGTCTTCTCCCTGGGTCCATCCCGCAAGCAATCGGGGCGTTCGGTGCCTTCGGGCCCGCTGTCGGCCCGGGAGTGGTCCCCACATGTGCCTAAAGCCACATCTCGCCCGCACGGAGCGCACCTACGTCGGTGATAGAGTTGAGCCGTCAACGAATAGACGGGGATGTAATGTGGCCGCTCGCGCGAAATGTCGGTCTTTGTGTGTGCAGAGGCCGCATAGAGCCTCGACTTCTGTCGAACGGATCGAATCGACGGCGAGCGGCGGACGTCTCTTCAGTTGCCATCCGTGAGTCTTCCACGGACTGAACGGCCCCTTGGGAGCAGATTGCGCCGCCTGACGCGGCACCTGAGCAGCAAAAGAACGCGACCGTAAGCCGTTTCCATTTTTGTGCCGGCGGAAGACGTTCATCGCTCCCGTCCGAAGCGCAATCGCGTCGCCACTCCTGATCTTCGAAGGCTCTCTCTGCGTGCTGGTCACGCACCGGGCCGACCCCCATGCATGCCCATTTGCGTTCGGAAGGACCACATACATGAAACTGTCAGTGATTGGAGCTGGCTACCTGGGTGCAGTCCATGCCGCGTGCATGGTGCATCTGGGTCACGACGTTGTCGCCATTGAGGCGAACCAGGAGCGGGTCGAGGCCCTCCAGTCGGGACAGGCGCCCATCTACGAACCCGGTCTTGACGCAATCCTTTCGTCCGGTCTGCAGTCCGGGCGCCTGCTCTTCACGTCTGACTATGCGGCGGCCGCCTCGGCGGCGGTCCATTTTATTTGCGTTGGCACTCCGCAACTCCCTGGCGCGAATGCCGCGGATACCACACACGTCTTTTCGGCGGTGCAGGCTCTTGCGGCTCATTTGCGGACTCCGGCCCTTGTGGTAGGCAAGTCCACGGTCCCCGTCGGCACTGCGCGGCGCGTGAAACAGCTGTTGCACGCCCATGCGCCGGCTGGTGAGGATGTGGGGGTAGTTTGGAACCCCGAGTTCCTACGCGAGGGATTTGCAGTAGAAGACACGCTCCGTCCCGACCGGCTCGTGTATGGCGTCGACGGCGATCGAAGCCAGGCGAACGTGGACCAGCTCGACGAGGTCTACGGAGCAGCGTTGTCTACGGGTACGCCCCGTATAGTCACGGACCTAGCAACGGCAGAGCTGGTCAAGGTCGCGGCGAACGCATTTCTTGCGACGAAGATCTCCTTCATCAACGCGATGGCAGAAGTCTGTGAGGTTGCGGGTGGCGACGTCGTTACCCTCGCGGACGCCATCGGCTACGACGCTCGCATCGGACGTCGCTTCCTGAACGCCGGCGTCGGGTTTGGCGGTGGATGCCTTCCCAAGGACATCCGGGCCTTCATGGCCCGCGCCGGCGAGCTTGGTGCCATGGAGGCACTCACCTTCCTACGCGAGGTGGACACCATCAACCTCAGGCGCCGCGCACGAACCGTGGACCTCGCTCGTGAAGAATGCGGCGGCTCAGTCGAAGGTCGGCGCGTCGCCGTACTCGGCGCGGCGTTCAAGCCGAACAGCGACGACATCCGGGACTCGCCCGCCCTCGACGTGGCGCGATCGCTGCACATGGAGGGTGCCGAGGTGGTCGTCCACGATCCCAAGGCCCTTCACGTCGCCAGGTTCCACTACCCCGAGCTGAAATATGAGGAGTTTGTGGAGGCGGCGCTTCGGCAAGCAGACATCGTCCTGCACCTGACCGAGTGGGACGAGTACCGCCAGCTGGATCCCGCGCAGGTCAGGGAGCTTGTCGCGACGCCGACGATCATCGACGGCCGCAATGCACTCTCGTCCGAGGACTGGGCAAGCGCTGGCTGGACCTATCGCGCACTCGGGCGCGCCGCTCACTGAAGACCCGGCTTCGCTCCACTTCGCACCCGTCTGCCTATCCCAGGGGGAACCCATGTCGGCCGTCGCGCCACCCGCAAGTCCCTCGGTCGTCGAGATTCCGCAACAGCGTCGACGACCGACCTATCGCACCTTCAGACCTGACATCCAAGGCCTACGGGCGGTGGCCGTGCTGCTCGTGGTTCTCTACCACGCAGGCGTTCCGTTCCTTTCCGGCGGCTACGTCGGGGTTGACGTCTTCTTCGTGATTTCCGGCTTCCTCATCACCGGTCAGTTGAGCCGCGAGTTGGACCGGACCGGACGCATCTCTCTCACCGACTTCTACGCACGGCGGTTCCGCCGTCTGCTCCCACCCGCGGCGCTGGTGGTCATCGCGACCTTGGCGTTCGCGCGCTTCGTGATGCCGTTCTCACAACTGGCCTCCCTGACCAAAGACGCGTTCTGGGCGGCCTTCTACGGGATCAACTACCACCTCGCTGTTGAAGGCGTGCAGTACCAGGCGGCCAGTGCGCCGCCGTCTCCGCTGCAGCACTTCTGGTCGTTGGCGGTCGAGGAGCAGTTTTACGCAGTGTGGCCGCTGCTGATGATCCTGTGCGCCTTCGTCGGGCGGAGGCGTTTCCGGCGGCCGCTCCTCGTCGCAGCGATCACCACCCTGACGATCGTGACGCTCTACCTCTCGGTCACCACGACTCCCACCGCGGGATCGATGGCCTACTTCGGCTCGCACACCCGCGCGTGGGAGCTGGGCTTCGGTGCGCTACTCGGATTGGCTTCCGCTTGGGTGTCCGACACGATGCCGCTACCCCTCGCTCGTGCCCTCGGCTGGAGTGGGCTGGCGGCGATCCTCGTTAGTGCGGTTGCCTTTGATGATCGCACTCCGTTCCCCGGATGGGCTGCGCTCGTCCCGGTGCTCGGCGGCGTCGCGGTTATCGCCGCCGGCTGCCGTGTGGCGCCGCGCACCGTTGACTCGGGGTTCCTATCGCACGGCGTCATGCAATACATCGGCCGAACGTCGTATGCGTGGTACCTGTGGCACTGGCCGATGCTGATCCTGCTACCGATTTGGTGGGGTCACGAGCTCAACCTGGGTGAGCGCCTTGAGGTCGTCATCATCGCTTTCTGGTTTGCGATCCTCACGTACTTCCTTGAGGACGCGAGTCATCGAAGCGCTTGGAAAGCTCGCCAGTGGCTCATGGCTGGCAGCGGTCTTTCCATTTCTATGGTCGCCGCGACGTCACTCGTAACGGTTCTGATGCCCAGCGTTCAAGGCAACGGCGCGGCCGTGCAACGATTCGCGCTCGCGAAGGCCGAAATCAGTCAGGTTCAAGCCGCTGTTGATCGGGGCATTACAACCAAGGGGGTCCCGTCCAACCTGACGCCCAGCCTTGCTGATGCGGTCAACGACTATCCCTGGGAGACGAAGCAGCAGTGCCATGCGCCGCTCACCCAGACCTATAGCCTGCAATGTGTGTATGGGGACAAGGCGGGACGCCGCACAGCCGTTCTCCTCGGTGACTCTCACGCCGAACAATGGCTCAATGCGCTTGAGGAATCTGCCCGTCGTACAGGGTGGCGGATCGTCAACCTGACGAAGGCCGCATGCCCGGTGGCGCACGTCCCGGTGTGGAGTCAGGACTTGAACCGAAACTATGATGAGTGCACGGTCTTTCAACGCCACGTCGATGACTATGTGAGGGAGATTCAGCCCGATCTGATCATCGCGAGTGGGGCTGATGCCGTTGGGGGCGGCCAGTATTCCGCGACTGCTTGGGCGGCGGACACCTACTCGTCTCTGGCCAAGCTGGCCGGTCAGCGCTCAAGCATCGTTTATATCGGTGACTCGCCGTACATGACGAACGAGGCCAACGCTTGCCTAGAGCGGAACATGTCGGACGCCGAGCGGTGCATTTACCAGCGAAACTTCAATTTGAAGTGGACTGATATGTATAACGCGATCCGCTTCAAGATGCAGGATGCTGGCGTCGGCTACATCAACACTCGGGACTTCTTCTGCAACCAACAGGTGTGTCCGCCGATCGTCGACAACATGTTGACCCACCGTGACCAGGGCCACGTCACGAACACCTACGCCAAGTGGCTCGCGCCGATGTTCGCTCCCATCTTCAAGGATGCCTCATGACAACGCTTCAAACGTCTGTTCAGTCGGCGGGCGGCCACCGCGAAGACAGCGCAACAACGCGGCCTGCGCGATGGGCTGTGGACAGTTCGCTGCCGATGCCGCCCACTACCGCCGAAAAGTACTTCTACTATGGGCGCCAGCACCTGTGGTTCATCTGGATGCGGACGTTCGCGACGATCTCGGCATCGGTCAGCCTCATCCTGTTCTCAGTTTCCTCAACGCCCCTGTGGCTGTTCTGGATACCCTTCTCCATCTTCGTGATGTACATGGTCCTCACGCACTTCTGTACCACAAGGAAGCGCCAGTTCTCGCTGGTGGACCACAAGAGGATCGTGGAGCTGTGGGCACCAGAGGTCATTCCGAGCGTTGACGTTTTCCTTCCGAGCGCCGGCGAGGATCTTGAGGTGCTCGAAAACACCTACATCCATGTGGCGCGGCTGGAATACGCGGGTAAGGTCAAGGTCTACGTCTTGGACGACGGAGATCGCCGTGAGGTCGAAGAGCTGGCGGCGCAGTTCGGTTACCACTACCTCGTGCGCCCGAACCGTCCTCACATGAAGAAGGCCGGCAACCTCAAGCATGGCTTCGAAAACTCGAGTGGTGATCTCATCGTCATCTTCGATGCCGACTTCTGCCCGAGGCCAGACTTCATCAACGAGCTTGCGCCGTACTTCGATGATCCTGAGGTTGGAATCGTCCAGTCGCCGCAGTTCTTCGACAGCCATGGGGCCATGCACTGGCTGCAGCGCAGCGCTGGGGCCGTTCAGGAGAGCTTCTACCGCTGGGCGCAGGGCTCGCGTGACAAGCTCGGCGCTCCGATCTGCGTCGGCACGTGCGCTATCTACCGGCGTGCTGGCCTCAACGAATCTGGTGGCTTTGCACAGATCGGCCACAGCGAGGACGTGCACACCGGTGTCAACCTGCTTAAGGTCGGTTTCAAGACCTTATATATCCCGGTGATCCTGGCTAAGGGATTATGTCCGGACCAGTTGTCGAGCTTTATCTCCCAGCAGTACCGGT
This sequence comes from Mycobacterium sp., assembly GCA_021154745.1. GTDB lineage: Bacteria > Actinomycetota > Actinomycetes > Mycobacteriales > Mycobacteriaceae > Mycobacterium. The sequence continues at coordinate 843 of JAJKIB010000138.1, read as the reverse complement.
GGTGCGCCGGTTCTATGAGTCTGCTTCGCGACAAGCGATTCCACGACTCGCCACTGCGCTACCGGCAGCGGATGTGCTTCTTCACCGGGTTCGGCTACTACATCTCGACCGCTGTGGGAGTCTTCTGCCTCCCGCTCCCGACGCTGATCATGGTCTGGTTCATGCCGGAACGAGTCGTGCTGTCAAACTTCTTCTGGCTGATACCTGCTTTCTCGATGTATCCGATGATTCGCCTGATGCACAAGAGTGGGTGGACGGCCGCTACTCTGCGGGTCTACACGATCTCGTCGTTCAGCCACGCCGCCGCGATCTGGCACACGATGCGTGGTCGAACCGCCGAGTGGGTCCCGACCGGTGAGACTCGTCGTACGTCCATGACCTCGAACGTCACGACGCTCATGGTGAGCTGGCTAGCTATGACCAACATCGCCATGCTGGTCGGGGCTGTGCACTTCCTCGCCTCGGGCCGGAGCATCATCGACATCGGCCCGGTGATTGCCGTCGGCTTGCTGAACACCAGCATCTGGATCCCGATCGCTAGGCTGGCTTTCAACGAGAGGCAGGTGCGTCGCGAAGCCATCCGGTCCACGGATCTGGTCCCTGCCTCGTAAACCGGGCTCATCCCAATCCAGGGTGTAGTCGGGGTCTGAATCCTCCGGCCTCGAGCAGGCACCTCGCGATGTAGTTGGTCAGGTTGCGGAAGCCGAGCGCTGAGCCGCGCAGTGCTCGAGTCGGCCGTTGATTGCCTCGGTTGGGCCGTTGCTGGTGCCGGGCCGATCGAAGTAGGCGAGCACGTCGGTGGCTCGCTGTTTCAGGGTCCGGCCCAGCGTGGCGAGCTCGGTC
>JAJKIB010000137.1 GCA_021154745.1 Mycobacterium sp. | reverse complement strand
GGAGACACCAGTCGGCCACATCGGAATAACTCGTCCAGATCTTGTGCCCGTGGATGACATACTCGTCGCCCTCGCGGGTGGCTGTGGTCGTCAGCGACGCCAGGTCGGAACCCGCGCCAGGTTCGCTGAAACCTTGGCACCACCGCTCGGTGCCGTTGATCATGCCCGGCAGGAAGCGCTGTTGGATTTCCTTGCTTCCGTGGTGGCCGAAGGCGACGACCAGGTAGCCGAGGCTCGGACGCGCGGGGGCGCCCGCCTTGGCGATCTCCTCGTCGACGATGACGTCGTAGACCGGCGGCAGATCCTGCCCGCCATATTCCTTCGGCCATGACGTGCCGAAGAAGCCGGCCTCGTAGAGCGCTTGATGCCAGTCCCCCTGGCGAGCCCAATACTCGTCGCCCGACGTCGGGAACTTGCCCTTCTGGTCGGTCAGCCAGCTGCGAAGCCTGTCCCGGAACGCGGCTTCCTCCGGCGAATCACGAAAGTCCAATGGTCAGCTCCTCCAGCTTCACCGGCCACAGTTCGGTGGCCGTCAGCGCGCGGCGCAGGTATACGTGCGCGAGACATTCCCACGTGTTGCCGATGCCGCCGTGCACCTGAATCGATGTCTCGCAGACGGTCAGTGCCGCACGCGCACAGTAGATCTTGGCGACTTTCGCTGCTTCGATGGCCTCACCGACGGGCAACTCGTCGACGGCCCACGCGGCGTGTCGCGACACGCTGATCGAGCCTTCGATGAGGGCGAGACTCTCGGCCAGCAGGTGCCCGACGGCCTGATACGACCCGATGGTCGCGCCATACTGCTCGCGGACTTTCGCATAGTCGACAGCCAGGCCTTGCGCACCGCGCGCGGCGCCAACGAGGTCGGCGCACGTCACGGCGAGCGCCAGCGCATTCCAGCGGCCGGCATCCTCCTCGGCGAGTTCACTCAGCTCGGGTGGCGACTCGACCACTCCGGCAACGCTTCTCGTCAGGTCGACCGACTCGCGCGCCACGGTCGGCGCTGACGGTTCGCGTCCGAGGACCCGCGTCAGGTCGTCGGCGAGCACCGGCCCGAGGAACGGCACGTCGACCAGGCCCCGGGCGAATTCCTCGGCGACGATGGCCACCTCGACCCCGGACGCGCCGTCGGACCGCAGCGTGCGAAACCCCGTTGCGTCGACGGCCTTCTCCAGACGCGCGATCCGGGTTGCGTCGTCGAGATCGGCGACGGAACCGGGCCCGAGGTCGTCGGCCAGCTTGGCCGCGGCCTCCCGCAGCTGCTGCTGTTCACCCGTCAGACGGACGTCCACAAACGCTCCTTCAACACTCGGCGCAACACCTTTCCAGAGGGCAGGCGCGGTATCTCGTCGACGAACACCACGCGGTTCGGCCGCTTGTAGGACGCCAGCCGGTCCCCGACAAGCGCAATCAGCTCGTCGGCCTCCACCGGTCCACACCTCTTGACGGCCGCCACAATCGCCTCTCCATTCGCAGTGTCCGGTATCCCGAACACTGCACAGTCCTCGAGGGCAGAATGCCCGTGCAGCACGGCCTCGATCTCGGCAGGTGCGACCTGAAAGCCGCGCACCTTGATCATCTCCTTGGCCCGGTCGGTGATCCGCAGCCACCCGTCGACGTCCAGATACCCGACGTCTCCCGTCCGGTACCAGCCATCCGAAAACGCCTGCGCCGTCGCCTCGCTCGGCAGGTAGCCCGCCATCACCGAATCCGACCGCACCTGGATCTCGCCGACCGCGCCCGGCGACAGCGGTTCGCCATCCTCCAGTGACACGATCCGCACGCGTGCCCCGGACACCGGCCGCCCGACGGTGTCGAGTCGCGCGCCCTCGATCTCATTGCAGGCGATGACGGGCAATTCACTGGTGCCGTACGCGGTCACCCAACTCACACCGGCTCTGCGGGTGACGGCCTCGGCGACGCTCTGTGTGACCGGCGTCGCGCACCACATGACGTAGCGCAGCGACGACAGGTCATAGCTTTCCAGCTTCGGATGGGCGGCCAATGCCAAAGCGATTGGTGCGACGGCCATCTCGATAGTGATCCGGTCCATCTCGATGTGTTGAAGCATCAAGTCGATGTCAAACCTGCGGTGCAATCGGATCCATGCGCCGGTTTCGAGCGCCATCACGATGTTGAGCAAGCCGAGGATGTGCGACGGCGGCGTCATGATCTGCATACGGTCGGCCGACGACAGCTGAAGCGCGTCACGCCAGTGCCGCACTGCAACGGCGAACGACCCGTGCGTGTGACGCACCGCCTTGGGCATGCCCGTCGTCCCCGAGCTGAACACGAACAGTGCATCGCTATCCAGACTGGGCGCTTCGAACGTCCGCTGCCCGGGCGTGATCGGCTCGTCCAGTGACAGCATCGGCATCACCTCGGCGAGCACCTGATGGTCGCCGACCGCGTGCGACGCCGTGGTCAGCGCCAGCGCGTTCTCGACCTCGGTCCGCTTCCAGGCCGGACTGAGCAGCACCGCCGACGCGCCGAGCCGCCAGATGGCCCACAGGGCGATCACGAACTCAGGGCGATTGGATGACATCAGCGCCACACGATCCCCGGGCCGCACGCCGCGGTGTTCGAGCACGGTGGCCATCCCGTTGGCGAGACCGTCGAGCTGCGGGAGACTGTATTCCCGCTGCTCAAAGGCGAGCGCCATCCGCTCACTCACGTCGCGCTCGCCCCTTTCCGGCAATTGAGAAGGTTTCCGTTGTCGAGGAGAATGGTATTCTCTTAATATCAGAATGACAATGCCAGACGACAGGGGGACCATGGCCAAGCCGCACCTGTTCCACCGCGCGACGGTGTCCCGGATCATCAAGGAGACCGCCGACGCTCGGACCTATGTGCTGGCACCCCACGAGACACCATTCCCCTACAAGGCCGGGCAGTTCTGCACGTTCAAGGTGCGTGTCGACGGAGAGGACCGGTACCGGTCCTACTCGATGTCGACCGCACCCGAGACCGACTCCGAGATGGCGACGACGGTCAAGCGGGTTCCCGGCGGCAAGGTGTCCAACTGGATGCTCGACAACCTCGTCGAGGGCGACGAGGTGACCCTCACGCGCGCGGCCGGCACCTTCTGCCTGACACCCACGTCCGTCCCACTGCTGGGCTTCAGCGGCGGCAGCGGCGTCACGCCGATCCTGTCGCTCGTCAAGAGCGCGCTGACGACCACGGACCGCAAGCTGCGACTGCTGTGCGCCGATAAGGACCGGCCATCGGTGATCTTCGACGCGGTGCTCGACGACCTCGTCGCCCGCCATCCGGATCGGCTGTCGGTGGTCCGCCACATCGATGCCGAGCGGGGGTTGCTCGAGCCCGCCGACGTGGTGGACTTCGTCGGTTCCGACACCGACGCCGACTGCTACGTGTGCGGGCCAGAGGGTTTCATGTCGGTCGTCACGTCGGCGCTACCCGGCCCTGGGAAGGTGTTCATCGAGGACTTCGACGCGGCGCCGCAGACCCACGAGCCCGCGGCCGCACCGGAGAAGGCCGAAGAAACCGGCGGCACCATCACGATCCACCTTGACCGCAAGAAGGCTGAGGTGCCGCGGGTGCCGGGCGAGACGCTGCTGGAGAGCGCGCGTCGGGCGGGGCTCTCGCCGCCGTTCTCATGCGAGGCCGGCAACTGCGGGACGTGCATGGCGCGGCTGTCCGAGGGCAGCGCCACCATGCGCGTCAACGATGCTCTGGAGCCAGACGAGGTCGAGGACGGTTACGTCCTGACGTGCCAAGCCATTCCCGATACGGCGTCAGTGACGGTGAACTACGAGGACTAAGCGGTGACGTCCCCGTGCTCGTCGAGCAGCGGTGGCGGCCGGTAGTCGGGCTCATATCCGATGATCCGGATCGGGCTGCCGACCAGCCGGAAACCACCTGCCGTGACGACGGCTTCGGGTGTCGCCTCCAGCGCTTCGGGCAGCGACCGCACGGCTGCGACGGGAATGCCAAGCGGACGCAATCGCTCCTCCCAACTCGCGGCGGTGTCGGTCGCCAGCGCGGCGGCTACCACAGCGAGCACCTCCTCGCGACCGGCGACGCGCTCCGCCATCGTCTGGAAGCCATCGATCTTCGCCTCACTGGCGAAGGCTTTCCAAAACGCGTCGTGGGTGATGAACAGTGCCAGGTAATGGTCGGCAGTTGGAAAGAGCTGGGCGGGAACATAATACGAGTGCGCGCCGAATGGGTATCGCTGCGGCGCCGCACCGTCATTGAGATAGGCCGACGCCCGGTAGTTCAGTTGGGACAGCATCACGTCGCGCAGACACACGTCGACCTGACCGCCACGACCCGAGACGATCTGCGCGAGGAGGCCCAACGCTGCCGCCAGCCCGGTCGAGTTGTCGGCCGACGAATAGCCCGGCAGCGTCGGTGGGCCATCAGGATGGCCGGTCATCGCGGCGACGCCCGTCGCCGCCTGGACGACGTAGTCGAACGCGGGCTCGTCACCGCCATCCAAGCCGAAGCCCGTCAAGGCGACGCAGACGATCCGCTCGTTGTATTCGCGCAACGCGTCGTAGGTCAGGCCGAGCCGCTTGATCGCCGACGGCTTCATATTGACCAGCAGCGCATGGGAATTCGCGACCAACTCAGCCAGCCGCTGCCGCCCGGCCTCCGACCTCAGGTCCAGTACCACACTCTGCTTGTTGCGGTTGAGGCTCGCGAAGTAGCTGTCACCAACCTGCCGCGAGATCTCCCCGCCCGGCGGCTCGATCTTGATGACCTCCGCACCCAGGTCGGCGAGCAACATGGTCGCGTACGGGCCCGCCAGCATCACGCCGACCTCGAGGATGCGGATCCCCGCGAGGGGCCCCGTCACCGAACCTCCGCAGCGAGTTGCGAAATAACCTCCCGCGTGCGGTATTTCGAGGCGATCAACTCGTCGCGGGTCTCGCCAATCGGAAGCAGACGTACCGACAGGTCGGTGACGCCGGCGTCGGCGAAGCTGCGGAACCGTGCAAGAATCGCTTCCTCGTCACCGGCCGCGCACAGGTCGCCGACATCGCGGGCGTCGCCTCGCTCGAGCAGCTTCTGGTAGTTGGGCGACGTCTCAGCTTCGGCGAGGATGCGGTTGGCGCGCTCCTTGGCGGCGTCGATCTCGGAGTTGGCGCACAGGCACACGGGGATGCCCGCGACGATGCGAGGCGCAGGACGCCCGGCATTGTCCGCCGCCTTGGTGATCCGTGGCGCGATGTGGTCTCCGATCGCGCGCTCGTCGGCCATCCACAACACGGTGCCGTCGGCGAGTTCGCCGGCAATCTGGAGCATCACGGGCCCGAGCGCTGCGACCAGCACAGGCATCGGGGTCTCGGCTCCAAGCACGGTCGGGTTGTGCACGGTGAAGTTCTCGTTCTCGACGTCCACATCGCCGGGTCCCGCCAGCGCCGTGTTGAGCACCTGCAGATAGTCGCGGGTATATGCAGCCGGCTTCTCGTACGGGATGCCCAGCATGTCGCGCACGATCCAGTGGTGTGACGGCCCGACGCCCAGCGCCAGCCGTCCTCCGATGCCCGCGTGGATTGACAACGCTTGGCGCGCCAGCGCGATTGGATGCTGCGCCTGCAGCGGGACGACGGCCGTTCCGAGCTCGATCCGCGAGGTACGCGTGCCCATCAGCGCGACCATGGTCAGCACGTCGAAGTCGTTGGGCACCTGAGGCATCCACGCGGTGTCGAGTCCCGCCCCTTCGGCCCACTCGATGTCGTCGAGCAGCTTCTTGACCTTGCGGGCCATATCGCCGCGCTCGGCCCCGATCATCACGCCGAGGCGCATATCAATCCCCCACCGTCTCGGAGGTCAGCTTGCGCACCTCTTGGACAAGGACGTCCAGCGGTGTGCCCGTTGGGAACACCGCTGCGGCACCGGCTTCCAGCAGTTTGGGAACATCGCCCTGCGGGATGGTCCCGCCGACGACCACCGCGATGTCGCCCGCGTCGGCCGCTCGCAGCGCGTCGACTGTGCGGCCGGTCAGCGCCAGGTGCGCACCGGACAGGATCGAAAGCCCCACTAGCGCAACATCTTCCTGCAACGCAATCGACACGATGTCCTCAATCCGTTGCCGGATGCCGGTGTAAATCACTTCGAAACCCGCATCACGCAGCGTGCGCGCGACGATCTTCGCGCCGCGATCGTGGCCGTCGAGACCGGGCTTGGCAACAAGAACACGGACGGCCATCAGAACACCACCGGCTGCTGGAACTCGCCCCACACTGCTTTGAGAGCAGACACCATTTCGCCGACGGTGCAATAGGCGCTGGCGCAATCGATCAGCTTGTGCATCAAGTTGTCATCGCCCTCCGCGGCGTGGGACAGCGCAACCAGCGCGCCCTTGACGGCGGCTGGATCCCGCTCGGCCCTGACCTTGGACAGTCGCTTCAGTTGAAGGTCGCGGCCCTCGGCGTCGAGTTCGTACGTTGCGATTTCAGGTGGCGGCTCGTCGGCGACGAACTTGTTGACGCCGACCACAGGGCGCTCGCCCGATTAGATTTCCTGGTGGATCTTGAACGCCTCGTCGGCGATGAGGCCTTGCAGGTAGCCGTCCTCGATGGCGCGCACCATGCCACCATGCGTCTCGAGATCACCCATGATCTCGATGATCTTCTCCTCGGTGGCGTCGGTGAGCGCCTCGACGAAGTAGGAGCCGCCGAGCGGATCGGCCACCTTGGCCACACCGGTCTCGTAGGCCAGGATCTGCTGCGTGCGCAGTGCCAGCGTCGCTGACTCCTCGCTGGGCAGTGCGAACGGCTCATCCCAGGCTGCGGTGAACATAGACTGCACACCCCCGAGCACGGCAGCCATCGCCTCGTACGCCACCCGGACGAGGTTGTTCTGCGCCTGCGGTGCGTACAGCGACGCGCCGCCGGCCACACAACCGAAGCGGAACATCGACGCCTTGTCGGTGGTGGCGCCGTAGCGTTCGCGGACGATTGTCGCCCACCGCCGGCGGCCGGCCCGGTATTTGGCGATCTCCTCGAAGAAGTCGCCGTGGGTGTAGAAGAAGAAGGAGATCTGCGGCGCGAACTGGTCGATGGTCATCCGACCGCGCTCGACGACGGTGTCGCAATAGGTGACACCGTCGGCGAGCGTGAACGCCATCTCCTGGACGGCGTTGGCGCCCGCGTCGCGGAAATGCGCACCCGCGACGGAGATCGCGTTGAACTTGGGCACCTCGCCCGCACAGAACTCGATGGTGTCGGCGATCAGCCGCAGCGACGGCTCCGGCGGCCAGATCCAGGTGCCGCGCGAGGCGTACTCCTTGAGGATGTCGTTCTGAATCGTGCCGGTGAGCTTGGCCCGCGGCACACCCTTCTTCTCCGCGGCTGCGACGTAGAACGCCAGCAGGATCGCGGCGGTCCCGTTGATCGTGAAGCTGGTGCTGATCTTGTCCAGCGGGATGCCGTCGAACAGGATCTCGGCGTCGGCGAGCGTGTCGACCGCGACACCAACTCGTCCGACTTCCTCGCCGAATTCCGGATCGTCGGAGTCGTAGCCGCACTGGGTGGGCAGATCCAGCGCGACTGACAGGCCGGTGCCGCCCTGGTCCAGTAGGTAGCGGTAGCGACGGTTGGATTCCTCGGCCGTGCCGAAACCCGAATACTGGCGGAACGTCCACGTCTTGCCGCGGTACCCGCTGGCGAAGTTGCCGCGGGTGAATGGGTAGGTGCCCGGTGCAGGCGGATCGCCACCCCGATCGGCCGGTCCGTAGACGGGCTCCAGCGGGATCCCGGAGGGGGTCTGTACAGGGTCGCTCATCAATGGATAACGTACTTGCAAAAAATGAGAATGCCAATACCGCCCGGTGGAAACATGCAGTGAGCGGGACCCGTCGTGACCGCATACCGACAACTGAAGGCCCGGTACACAGTGATTATGTCACTTGCCTAGAATGAGAATGCGACTTCCAATCCGATAGCATGCCAGCACGGCGTTGGCCCGTGCGTTTAGGAGACCCATGTCCACCTTCACTGACCGCACGCTCGTCGTCTCCGGCGGCAGCCGCGGCATCGGGCTCGCGATCGCGCTCGGCGCGGCCAAGCACGGCGCGAACGTCGTGCTGCTGGCCAAGACGGCCGAGCCGCACCCCAAGTTGCCTGGAACCGTGTACACCGCGGTCGCCGACGTTGAAGCCGCCGGCGGCAAGGGTGTGGCGGTGGTGGGTGACGTGCGCAAAGAAGAGGACGTGCAGCGTGCCGTCGACACCGCGATCGAGCACTTCGGTGGCGTCGACATCGTGATAAACAACGCCAGCGCGATCGCGACCGAACCGACCGAGGAACTCTCCGCCAAGAAGTTCGACCTGATGATGGACATCAACGTCCGGGGCACGTTCCTGTTGACGAAGGCCGCACTGCCGCACCTGCGGACGTCGGCAGAGCGGACGCGAGAAGCACAAAGGGCATCAGCGCACGTCGTAACCCTGGGCCCGCCGCTGAACATGAACCCGTACTGGTTGGGCGCCCACCCGTCGTACACGTTGTCGAAGTACGGGATGACGCTGCTGTCGCTCGGCTGGGCGGCCGAGTATGCAGACGCGGGCATCGGTTTTGCCTGCCTCTGGCCCGAGACCTACATCGCGACGGCGGCGGTGACCAACGCCCCCAACTTCCAGACCATGCTGGCCGCATCACGGAGTCCGGAGATCATGGCCGACGCCGCGGTCGAGATCCTGTCCCGGCCGCCCGCGGACGTGAACGGCAAATGCTTCATCGACTCCGCGGTGCTGGCAGAGTCCGGCGTCACCGACCTGTCCCGCTACGGCGGCGGCGACAATCCCATCCTTGATATCTTCGTCGACAAGCCATGAGTATCTCGTTGCTGCTGGAAATGGCGGCGTCCTCGAATCCGGACCGCACCGCGGTGGTGTCCGGTGAGTTACGCCTGACCACAATTGAACTGAGCGCCCTTGCCGACGGTGGGGCCGGAGTCATCGCGGCATCCGGCGCCCAGCACGCGGCATACGTCGGCACCGGCGGCGTCCTACTGCCGCTGCTGCTGTTTTCGTCCGCCCGGGCGGGCGTGGCGTTCACGCCGCTGAACTACCGGCTCAGCGAGGACGGCCTGCGGCAGTTGATCGACCGCCTGCCCACCCCGCTGGTGATTGCCGATGCCGAATACCGCGATGTCGTCGCCGGTGCGGGCAAGCAGGTGGTCGCGTCCGACGAGTTCATCGACGCCGCCCGCCAGGCCGAGCCGGCCGCCGAGTTCCCCGACCCGGACGACGTCGCTGTGGTGCTGTTCACCTCGGGCACCACCTCGCGGCCCAAAGCGGTTGAACTGACGCACAACAACTTGACCAGTTATGTCACCGGGACGGTCGAGTTCGATTCCGCGGATCCCAGTGACGCCGCGCTGATCTGCGTCCCGCCGTACCACATCGCAGGCGTCGGTGCGGCGCTGTCGAATCTCTATGCGGGCCGAAAGATGGTCTATCTCAGGCAGTTCGATGCGAACGAGTGGGTCCGCTTGGTGCGCGACGAGGGTGTGACGACGGCGACCGTGGTGCCGACCATGCTGGACCGCATTGTGTCCGTGCTGGAGGCCGATACGGTCGAGCTGCCGACGCTGCGGAACCTGGCCTATGGCGGTTCCAAGGTCGCTCTTCCCTTGGTGCGCAAGGCACTCAGCCTGCTGCCCGAGGTCGGCTTCGTCAACGCCTACGGGCTGACCGAGACCAGCTCGACGATCGCCGTGCTCACCCCCGACGACCACAGGGCCGCGCTGGCTGCTTCGGATGATGCAGTCTCTCGGCGGCTTGGGTCGGTCGGCCAGCCGGTACCGAGCATCGAGGTGCAGATCCGCGGCGAGGATGGCACCGTGCTCGAGCCCGGCCAGGCCGGTGAGCTGTTCGTGCGCGGCGAGCAGGTGTCGGGACGCTACACCGACACCGGTTCGGTGCTCGATGCTGACGGATGGTTACCCACCAAAGACGTTGCGATGCTTGACGAGGGCGGCTACCTGTTCATTGGCGGCCGGTCTGACGACACGATCATCCGGGGCGGGGAGAACATCGCACCCGCCGAGATCGAGGATGTACTTGTCGAGCATCCGTTGGTACGCGACTGCGTGGTCGTCGGCCCCGAGGATCCCGAATGGGGCCAGATCATCGTCGCGGTGGTGGTGCCCGCCGACGGCGCCGCGCCCGACCCCGACGAACTTCGCGAGCATGTGCGAGCGCATCTGCGTGGATCACGCACACCCGATCGCGTGGTGTTCCGTAACGAGCTGCCGACAAACGCGACCGGCAAGGTGCTGCGCCGCGAACTGGTCGACGAATATTCAAGGAGCCGAACATGATTAAGAACGGCACGCGGTTGCAGAGCCAGGTCTGTGACACCCAGGTCATCGTGGTGCGCAGCGCTGACAGCCTGGACGACTTGCGCGCAGGCGGGGTCCCGATGGTGGCACTCGACGCTGAGAAATCCGCCGACGCCAAGCTTGACCCCGATTTCGCCGAGGGCAACGTGATGGGTAAGCGTTACGTCGACGAGGCGGGCGCCGAGGTGCTCGTCACCAAAGCGGGCGCCGGGACACTCAGCGTCGGCACGACAGCACTCAATCTGAAGGAAGCCAAGCCGCTCCCCGCCAGCGACTGACACGATGGCCCCATGAGGCGACCCAGCCTGCTGGTTCGATACGCCGCAGGCCTTGCGTTCGCCTATCTCCTCTCGGCCGTTGAAGTCGCCGCGATCGTCATCTCGGTAAGCGGTGAGTCCGTCATAGGCGCGCAAGCCGTGCTGGGCCCGAAGAACCTGATCGCTACGGTGGCGATTATCGCCATCGGAACCGCCGGCGTGTGCGTGGGCGGCGTCGCATTGGTGGGGCGCGCACTTCACAGACCGGCACCGGCCGCGCCGGAACGGAGCAAGTCGCCGAATATCACGAGGCGCCAATCGGCGATCCTGCTGACGCCGTGGGTCCTCGCAGCCGCGGTGATGATTCCGTTGAACGTCGGCGGCGGGGTCCGGGTCGAGATGCTGATCATCTCGGCAGTTGTGTTCGGTGCGACCTCAACCGTGTGTACGGGGTTTCTGTTCACGCAACGCGCACTGCGCTCCCTGATGGTCGCAGCCACAGCGGATTTGGAGCACGCCGAAAGGGCGCCGGGAGTGCGGGCGCGGCTGATTCTGATGTGGACGATGTGTACGGCGCTTCCGGGCGGCGGAATCGTGGCGCTCGTGTTGTTGCGAGCCAATCGATGGATCATCCAGGACAACGCGCCGATCGAGGTTCCCATATTGGTGCTTGCGCTCGTCGCTGTCGTACTGGGATTGCGCGCCATGATTCTGGTGGCTTCCTCCATTTCGGATCCCGTGCACGAGGTCGTCGACGCGATGGCAGAGGTGGAACGCGGGCGCATTGACACGATCATCGACGTCTACGAGCGCTCCGAACTCGGCCAGTTGCAATCGGGATTCAATCGCATGGTCATGGGATTACAGGAACGTGACCGGCTACGGGACCTATTCGGCCGACACGTCGGCGAAGAAGTCGTCCGGCGCGCCATCGAGGAACACGAATCCGTGATAGGAGATGAGCGCGAGGTCGCAATCCTGTTCATCGATCTCGTGGGTTCGACGCAACTGGCGACGACGCGGGAACCGCATGAGGTCGCCGCGGTGCTCAACGACTTCTTCCGCATCGTGGTCGCGGAGGTCGACAAGCGCAACGGCTTAATCAACAAATTCCAGGGCGATGCGGCGCTGGCCGTGTTCGGCGCACCGCTTCGTACCGACGATCCCGCATCGGCTGCCTTGGCAACCGCGCGCGCCCTGGGCGACGAGTTGCGACGGCTGCTCGTCGACTTCGGTATCGGGGTATCCGCCGGACCCGTCTTCGCCGGCAACATCGGCGCGGAAAACCGTTATGAGTACACGGTTGTCGGGGACGCAGTCAACGAGGCGGCGCGGCTCGCCGACCTAGCCAAGGACTTCGACGGGCGGGTGTTGTGTTCCTCAGCAGCGATCGAGCGCGCCGGCGAGGCGGAGCGACGGTGCTGGGCCGTTCAGGGCTCGGAGATGTTGCGCGGCCGGTCGCAACTCACGCAGATCTCGGCCCCCGTGCACGGCTAGGCGTGATGGCTCGTGACTCCTCCGTCGACGACGAGATGGGCGCCCGTGATAAACGACGCCTTGGGTGACATCAAAAACGCCACGGCGTCGGCGATCTCACTCGGCTGACCGATTCGGCCGAGCGGTGCGGCCTGCTCGAAGCCAGCGCGCACCTCGGCGATGTCCAACGCCATCTGCAGCATCGGCGTCTGGATGAACCCGGGACACACCGCGTTGATCCGAATTCCCAACGGCCCCAACTGCGCTGCCATCGACCGCGTCATCCCGAGCAGACCTGCCTTGGACGCGCAGTAGGCGGGGATATACGGATTGGCGGACAGCCCCTCGATGCTGGAGATTCCGACGATGGCGGGGCCCGCGCCGGCCTTCGCGCTGTTCTCCAGGTGCGGCAACAGCAGCTGCACCAGCAATGCCTGAGCCCGCAGGTTGACGTCGAGCACCGCGTCCCACGACTCCTGCGTATAGGCGCCGACGGGTTCGGCGGCGACCCTGCCAGCGGCGTGCACCAGGCCGTCGATGCCGTCCAGCGCTTCATCGACCGCGCCGACGGCGCCCTGCATGGCGGTGGCGTCGCACACGTCCACCACGGCACCCGGCATGCCTAGACCGTCGGCAACCGCCGTCACCTCAGGCGCGATGTCCCACAGCGCCACCTTGCGGCCGTCCGCGACCAATGCCTCGGCACTGGCCCGCCCGATTCCGGACGCCGCGCCGGTCACCACCACTCCACTCATATCGACCTCTCTCGTAAGTCCACGAGTTACGTGCATAGCGCAAAAGGGAATGCCTGTGTATGCGGTGTCCCATTCTCGACAGCTGTCGACTTCGACAGTCAGGAGGAGAACCATGACCATCCACGACGCGCCCGACCGGCACGGCAAGGAGCCTGAGGTCGTTCGCAGAGCGGTCCGTGGCGCCGCAGTCGGGAACATGGTCGAGTGGTATGACTTCGCCGTCTACGGGTTCCTGGCGACCTACATCGCCGAGAAGTTCTTCCCGCCCGGCGACGAGACCGCGGCACTGCTCAACACGTTCGCCATCTTCGCGGCGGCCTTCTTCATGCGCCCGCTCGGTGGATTTTTCTTCGGTCCGCTCGGCGACCGGATCGGGCGTCAGAGGGTCCTCGCCCTTGTCATCTTGCTGATGTCGGGTTCGACCTTCGTCATCGGACTGGTTCCGAGCTATGACGTTATCGGTGTGGCAGCACCGTTGCTGCTGCTGTTGCTGCGTTGCGTGCAAGGCTTCTCGGCGGGCGGCGAGTACGGCAGCGGGGCGTGTTTCTTGGCCGAGTACGCGCCCGACAAGCACCGCGGTTTCGTGGTGTCGTTCCTGGTTTGGTCGGTGATCGTCGGTTTCCTGTTGGGGTCGCTCACAGTCACCGGCCTCGAAGCGGTGCTTTCGGACAGCGCGATGGATGCCTACGGCTGGCGGATACCGTTCTTGATCGCCGGTGTGCTCGGTGCGGTAGGGCTCTATATCCGGCTGCGGCTGGATGACACACCGGAATTCGAGGCGCTGCGCGAGGAAGGCGATGTATCCCCCTCGCCGCTGAAGGAGGCGATCACCTCGTCATGGCGACCGATCCTTCAGATCGCCGGACTCGTGGTGATTCACAACGTCGGCTTCTATGTCGTCTTCACCTTCCTGCCGAGCTATTACACGAAAACGCTTGGCTTCACGAAGGTCGACGCGTTCGTCTCCATCGCCGTGGCCAGCCTTGTCGCGATAGTGCTGATCCCGCCTCTCGGCGCGCTGTCGGACCGGATCGGCCGCAAGCCGCTGCTCTTCGCGGGGGCGATCGGCTTCGCCGTGTTCGCCTATCCGTTGTTCCTGCTGTTGAATACCGGCGCGTTGGCTGCGGCGATCGCCGCGCATGCCGGCCTTGCGGCGATCGAATCGGTGTTCGTGTCCGCATCGCTCGCGGCCGGGGCCGAATTGTTCGCCACCCGGGTGCGCTCTTCCGGCTATTCGATCGGCTACAACGTTTCGGTCGCGATATTCGGCGGGACCGCGCCGTACGTAGCGACGTGGCTGGTGGCGCGCACCGGAAATGAGATCGCGCCCGCCTACTACGTCATCGCCGCGGCGATCGTCACGCTGCTCACCTTGCTGACCATGCGGGAGACCGCCGGTCGTCCTTTGCGCCAGCTGGTCTCTGTCGACGCCACACCCTGAGTTCTCGCACTTCGCTTCAATAACCCCGCAACGTGCAAAAATGCTGGAACCATGCGGGTCGACGGCCGGGACATCACCGTTTCGGGCAGATTGCTGCAACCACTGACCCGTCGCACCAACGACATCCTGCGACTGGTTCTGGCGGCGGGGTTTCTGGCTGCGGTGATCACGAGCTCGCTGATCACTCGAAACGAGTGGGACGCACTCGAAAAGTCCATCTCCGAGATCGTCGGAGTCTTGACGCCCACACAGTCCAACTTGGTGTATCTCATCTACGGCGTCGCGATTCTGGCGCTGCCGTTCGCGATTCTGGTCGGTTTGATCGTCGCGCGGCAGTGGAAGTTGCTCGGGGCGTACGCGTCTGCCGCGTTCATCGCGTTCATCGCACTTTCTATCACCGGCAACGGCATCGCCGCGCCGCGGTGGCATTTCGATTTGTCCGATCGGCTCGACACGCTCCTCTCGCAGTTCCTCGATGACCCCCGGTGGATCGCGATGCTCGCCGCCGTGCTCACCGTCTCCGGCCCGTGGCTGCCCTCCCGTTGGCGCCGGTGGTGGTGGGCGCTGCTGCTCGCGTTCGTGCCGATCCACCTCGTCGTCAGCGCGGTGATCCCGGCCCGCTCCCTGCTCGGCCTCGCCGTCGGCTGGTTCGTCGGTGCGCTGGTTGTGCTCGTGGTCGGGACACCCGCGCTCGAGGTGCCACTCGACGGCGCCGTCCGCGGCCTGGCCCGGCGCGGATTCCTGGTATCGACGCTGACGGTGGTGCACCCCGCCGGAACCGGGCCGCTGATTCTGTCGGCCAAGTCAGACGACGCGGAGTCGGTGGCCGTCGTCGAAATGTACGGCCCGAATCAACGCAGTGGTCGATTTCTGCGCCAGTTCTGGCGTTGGCTGCGGCTACGCAACAGCGAAACCGCGCCGCTCCAGGCCTCCTTGCAGCGCGCGGTTGAGCACCGCGCGCTGATGGCCATTGCGATCGGCGACCAGGGTGTCGCGAATACCTCGACAATGGCCATGGCTCCGCTCGACCGCGGATGGAACCTGTACGCACACACTCCCCCATCCGGCACCGCGATAAAGGCCTGCACCGATGACGGCGCCGTCGCCCGGGTGTGGGAATCGCTTGGCACGCTGCACGATTGTCAGATCTCTCACGGTGACCTACGCAGCGACGAGATCACCATCGATGACGGCACGGCGCGCTTAGGTGGGTTCGGTAGCGCCGAATACGGTGCCACCGACGAACAATTGCAGGCCGACGTGGCCCAGCTTCTGGTGACGACGACTGAGTTGTACGGCGCAGAAGCCGCGGTCGGTGCGGCGGTCGAGGTGTTCGGCAAGGACGCGGTCCTGATGGCGTCGCGACGATTGACCAACTCCGCCATGCCATCACGAATCCGAAAGTCGGTGGCTGACGCCCGTGCTGTGATGTCGGCGGCTCGTGACGAGGTGAAGCGGCAAACCGGAGCCGATCGGATCAAAGCCGAGACGATCACCAGATTCACCCGGAACCAGGTCATCCAACTGGTACTGCTCGTCGCGCTGGTCTACGTCGCTTACCCGTTCATCAGCACTGTGCCGGCATTCTTCTCCGCGCTGAGAACGGCGAACTGGTGGTGGGCGCTGCTTGGGCTCGCGGTATCGGCGTTGACGTATATCGGTGCTGCAGCGGCATTGTGGTCATGCGCCGATGGGTTGGTGAAATTCAAGAATCTTGTGATCATGCAAGTGGCGAACACACTTGCCGCCACCACCACGGCTGCCGGTGTCGGCGGGCTCGCGCTGTCGACACGGTTCCTGCAGAAGGGCGGTCTTGGCGCGCTGCGTGCGACGGCGGCAGTCGCATTGCAACAAACGGTCCAGGTCATCACCCACGTCGCACTGCTGATCTTCTTCAGCGCCGCCGCGGGCGCCTCGGCGGACCTGCGTCACTTCGTCCCCTCGCCCACCCTGCTGTACTTGATCGGCGGGGTGTTACTCGGTCTGGTCGGGGCTTTCCTGTTTGTGCCCAAACTCCGCAGGTGGTTGGCGACGGATGTGCGGCCCCGACTAAACGAGGTGCTCACCGATCTCGCGCAGCTGGCCCGCGAGCCCAAGCGCCTCGCGATCATCGTTCTCGGTTCTGCGACAACGACTCTCGGTATGGCGCTGACGCTATGGGCCAGCATCGTGGCGTTCGGCGGCGACACGTCCTTCGTCACGATCACCGTCGTGACGATGATCGGCGGCACCTTGGCATCGGCGGCACCCACCCCCGGCGGGGTCGGCGCAGTAGAGGCGGCGTTGATCGGCGGTCTTGCCGCATTCGGCGTCCCCACCGCAGTCGCCGTCCCGTCGGTGCTGCTCTACCGGGTGCTGACGTGCTGGCTGCCCGTATTCATCGGTTGGCCGATCATGCGCTGGCTCACCAAGAAAGACATGATCTAGGGCTTTGCGAAACCTGCTGCGCTGAGGACCTTTTGACCCGATTCACCGGTGACGAGGTCGACGAACTTTCGCGCCAACTCCGGATTCTTGGAGTCTTTCAGCACAGCGATCGGGTACGTGTTGACTGCGCCGACCGCCTCGGGGAATGCCACTACGGCAACCTTGTCGCCCACGCCTTTGGCGTCGGTGACGTATACCAGCCCGGCGTCGGCCTGACCGGAGGTCACCTTGTTGAGGACGTCGGATACGGACGACTCCTCGCTCACCGGTTTCAACGTCACGCCGGTGGCCTGCTCGACTTTCTGGGTAGCCGACCCGCACGGCACCTGCGGCGCGCAGACGACCACGTTGAGACCTTGCCGTGTCAGGTCTTTGAAGGAGGCGATCTTCTTCGGATTGCCGGGCGCGACGGCAATGATGAGCGTGTTGGACGCGCAGTTCACCTGGTCGCCGGCCAGTAGCCCGGCCTGCGCGGCCTTGTCCATGTTCTTGGTGTCGGCCGATGCGAACACGTCGGCCTCGGCGCCCTGGGTCAGCTGGGTGACGAGATCCGATGAGCCGGCGAACGAGAATTCGACTGAGAAGCCGGGGTTTTCGGTCTTGAACTGCTCACCGATGTCGGTAAACGTCTTCTTCAGCGAGGCGGCCGCGAACACCGTGATCCTTGTGTTTCCGGCCGCGGGTTGTTCCGACGAGCCGCATCCGCTAATGAGCACGACGCAGACGAGCGCCAGCAAGCAGGAAAGCTTCACGATTGGCCTCCGGTAGTTTCGACGATCACCGTGGTCGCCTTGACGACGGCGACGGCGACGCTGCCGGGCTCGAGTCCAAGCTCGCGCACTGCGTCTGAGCTCATCAATGAGACGACGGTGAAAGGCCCGCACTGCATTTCGACCTGTGCCATGACCTTGTCGGTGACCACCTTGGTGACCAGCCCGGCGAAGCGATTGCGAGCGGAGCTGGCGATGGTGAGCGGATCCTTCGGTACCGCAGCGGCGTTCGCGCGCGCGAACTCGGCCAGTACGTCGCCGGCGATAACCTTCCGGCCAGATTCATCTTGGCTGGCCGGAAGGCTTCCGTCATCGATCCAGCGCCGGACGGTGTCGTCGCTGACGCCCAGCAGCTCGGCCGCTTGACGAACCCTGATCGAAGCCACCGTGGCATCGTATCCGCAAATACGGTCCGAGATGCTGATTCCATCCGTATCTGCGGCGCCTGTAGGACCTTGACGATCCCCCGGCTTTCGCCTTATAGTACCAACTAGTTCCGGAACTAGGAGGTTCCATAATGCAACGGGACGCGCTCAGTTCGGCGTTCGCCGCGCTCGCGGATCCGACTCGGCGGGCGATCCTCGAGCGGTTACGCAACGGCGAGGCGTTCGTCGCCGAACTCGCGGAGCCGTTCGCCATGACGCCGCGCGCAGTTTCGAAACACATCGCAGTCCTGGAGGACGCCGGCCTCGTCACTCGCGGCCGAGACTCCCAACGCAGGCCGAGCCGTATCCGGCCGCAGCCATTGGCCGATATTGACGAATGGCTGGCCTCCTACCGGCAACTGTGGGAGCACCGATTCGACCAACTACAAGAGCATCTTGCCCATCAGCAGAAACACGAACCCACCGCTCACGAAAGGCAGCCGTGATGAACGCCAACACCT
The DNA here is from genome assembly GCA_021154745.1 of Mycobacterium sp. Taxonomy (GTDB): domain Bacteria; phylum Actinomycetota; class Actinomycetes; order Mycobacteriales; family Mycobacteriaceae; genus Mycobacterium. The sequence continues at coordinate 1,455 of JAJKIB010000137.1, read as the reverse complement.
CTTCAATCTCGATCGTCCGTCTTTTCGATGCGCCACGCGAGCTGGTGTTCGAAAGTTGGTTGCGCACCCAGAGTCTGAGCGCTTGGTTCGCGCCCAACGGGTTCGCTGTCACGAAGTGTGATGTCGATGTCCGCCAGGGCGGACGATGGATGGTCGAATACCGTTCGGAGGCAGGCGATGTGCACCGTGAATTCGGCGAATACCGCGAAATCGCACGACCTGAACGACTGGTGTTCACACTGACCCAGCAAGACGGCCACGGCAACACCGGACCACAGACATTGGTCACCGTCGTGTTGACCCAACACGGCACCAAGACCGAGATGCGGTTCGAGCAGTCAGGTTTCACCGCTGCCGACGTCCGCGACGACAACGCCGAGGGTTGGGGCGAATGCTTCGCCAAGCTCGACGACGTTCTGGCCGGAACACCTGCAGCCGAAGCGGAGTTTCGAGCCGAATTCGACGAATGGCTCCGTAGCGCTGCGGCCAAGGACCTGGGCGCCGTCATGACCAAGATCACCGAAGACGTCGTCTCCTACGAGCACGAAGCGCCACTCGTTTACCGCGGCGCCGACGCTGTTCGCGAGGTATGCCGGCGCGGCTTCGAGTATGCCGCAGGTGACTTTCGCTGGGACGTTCCAGATTTGCACGTAATCATCCGTGACGACGTCGCGGTCACGTGGGGGCTCAACCACATGACTGCGCGGGAAGCCGGCAAGCCGGCATTCGATTCATGGTCGCGCGGCACCCGGGTCTTTCAGAAGATCGACGGCAGTTGGAAGCTGCTTCACCAGCACGTGTCGTACCCCTACGATCCGCAGACCGGACAGGCGATCGTGGCGGGGCTCGAGCCGTAAGCCGCTTACATTTTCGCCAGCTGCTTCTGTTCGTAGAGCCGTGCCCACTCCTTGCGCGGCCTGATCGACACATCGACGTCTGCACCCTTCGCGCGCAGCGCGCCCACGTTCGCCCTCTCTTTGGCGGTGCGTGCGAACGGATCCCAGCTGAAGAACCGACAGGCGTTCTGCCACGTGATCTTGTCGATGTCGGTGTCGTCGGCGCCTGCGGCGGTCAACTCGGCCAGCACCTGCTCGGGCGCGTCGGGCCAGAAGCAGTCGGAGTGCGGATAGTCGCACTCCCACGCGATGATGTCGATGCCGATCTCGTGGCGCAGCTTGAGCGACGTCTTGTCGGTGACGTAGCACGCCAGCGAGTGCTCACGGAAAACGTCGCTTGGCAGCTTGTCGCCGAAGTCGCGGCGCAGCCACTTCTGGTTCGTGTAGTGCCGGTCGCTGCGATCGAGATAGAACGGGATCCAGCCGATGCCACCCTCGGAGAACGCGAACTTGAGATCGGGGTACTTGCGCATTGCGGGCCCCCACAAGAGATCCTGCGCACACATCGCCGACACCTGGGTGGCGAGGATGATCATGTTGTCGATCGGGGCGTTGGGCG
>JAJKIB010000136.1 GCA_021154745.1 Mycobacterium sp. | reverse complement strand
GATGGCGGCCAGCCGGTAGTTGGACCGGCCGAGGTGATCGCGCGGCACGATGTCGTGCATCTTGCTGCCGCGGTGGAACACGACCTCCAGCAGCGCCTCCAGTTCGTAGACACCGGACACGCAGGCCAGCGCGGTGTACTCACCCACGGAGTGGCCGCAGGCGATCGCGCCCTCGACGAACGCGCCCTGCTCGCGCATCTCGGCCACCTGGGCGGCGGCCACGGTCGCCATCGCGACCTGGGTGAACTGCGTCAGGAAGAGCACACCGTCGGGGTGGTGGTAGTGCACACCGCTGGCGATCAGGCTGGTCGGATTGTCGCGCACCACGTGCAGCACTGAGAAGCCCAACGTATCGCGGGTGAACTTGTCGGCGGTGTCCCACACCTTGCGGGCGGCCTTGGACCGGGCGCGTACCTCCATGCCCATGCCCTTGTGCTGGATGCCTTGGCCCGGGAACGCATAGACCGTCTTGGGCGCCTCCAACTGAGCGGTCGCCGACATCACCAGATCAGAGCCGACGCGAGCGGCCACCTCGACAATCTCTGCGCCGCGGTCGATTCCGACCCGGTCGACCCGGAAGTCGATCTCGTCGCCGGGCAGCACCATGCCAAGGAACCGCGACGTCCAACCGACCACGCGGGCCGGCGGGGCGGGCTTGCCGTCGGTCGCGGTGACGACGTGCTGCGCGGCCGCCGACAGCCACATGCCGTGCACGATGGGCGATTTCAGCCCTGCGAGCAGCGCAGCGGCGCGGTCGGTGTGGATCGGGTTGTGGTCACCGGAGACCACGGCGAACGCGCTCATGTCTGTCGGCGCAGCGACGGTGACGTCGCGGCGGCGGCGACGCGGCGTGTCGGTCGCGTTGTCGGTCATCGCGCCGCCGGCACGCGGCGGATCGGCGAGTTCGGCCGCACCGGTGCGCCCGCGGATTGCGAACCGCTCCTCGAGGTTGGCCAGCTCGGTGCCCTGGCCGTCGGTGATGGTCACCGAAACCGGGATGACTCGCCCATACTCGGTGTCGGTGGCCTCCGAAGTCGTTGCGGTGACGGTCAATTCGGCATGAACCTTGGGCATCGCCGTGAGCAGATGCGCGGCGTGGTCCAGGTGCACCAGGCTCAACAGACCCTCGACGACGGGGAATCCGTCATCGGTGACGGCCGCACCGATGGCGGCGAAGACCGCGGGCCAGCAGTGGCCGACCAGCGCGTCGGGCACCAGGGTGAGACCCGGTGCCAGCGGTGCGCCGAACGTTGCGGTCACACCGGTGTGGTCGGCGACATGCTCGGGATCCCAGCCGACGGTGACCTTCGCGGTGTTGTCGTGCACCGGCGGAAGCGAATCGGGCCCGTCGACACCGGCCGCGATGGCCAGCACGGACCGCATCGCGGTCGACGCGTCCTCGACGGTGACCACCGGCATGCCGCCATCGACCGTGCAGGACGGCAGCGTGAACCGGATGTCGATCCAGATGCCGGACAGCGGGACGCTCAGCGTCACGGTGTCACCGCTGCGCTCGAGCCGGGCACCGGTGGATGGGTGTGTGGCACTGCGGTTCTCATTGACCTGCCACTCGTCGGGCGCACCGATACGGTGCACCGGGTTGATCGAGGTGCGGCCGGCCCACAGCACGTCGGGCGAGTCAAGCACCACGGCGAGCGGACCGGTGACGTCGGCGCGGGCCTGGCGGCGAGAGACCACCGGCACGGGCTGTCCGTCTGTTGTCAGCGCCTCGTCGATGGCGGCCTGCTCGAAGCGGTCCAGCAGCTCGCCGACTGGCTCATCGACGCGGGTGATGCCGGCCACCGACTGCGTGCCAGGAATGATGCACACCTGATCGGCGGTGTAGCGGGCGTCGTGGGCCTGCCACAGCGAGTCGCTGCGCCACCACCGCCGCACGTCTTTGTCGATGACGGGCACGAAGTTGACGGGCTTGCCAAGCGTCTTGCACAGCGTGACGAACCACGGCACGTCGGCCGGGTGCAGCTTGAGGACCTCGGACTCGGGATAGCGCGCGAGCAGCTTGGCGATCGCCGCCCCCGGATTGTCCAGCAGCGCTTGGCCTTCCGGACTGTCGTCGAACGCCGTCAGGATCGGGCCGGAGTCCAGCGGGTGCAGGCGGGCCTCGGCGCGCTTGAGCATTTCCTCGAAGCGGTCACGCCAGGTGTCGGCCAGCCACGGGCTGCCCGGCGCCGCGGTGTCGGCGGTGCTGTCACCGTCGCCGATCGTCAGCTCGACGTAGCGCTGCAACCACTGCAGGTAGGTCATGTCACCGACATCGCCGAAGTACGGCTTGGCGGTATTGGCCATCGCGGCGATCAGTTCGTCACGACGAGCCGCAACTGCTTCTGCGTCGCCGGCGACCTCGTCGAGCAGCCGTCCGCAGCGCGACGCGGTGTTGTCGATCTCGTGAATGTCAGCGCCGAGCTGGCTGCGGCTGGATGCCATGCCCCCCTGGGCTTTTCCGGCACTGATCCAGTGGTCGGTGCCGTTGACCTCAACCAGCATCTGCTTGACCGCATGTGAGGTTGTGGACTCCAGGGTCGCCATCGCCGCGGTGCCGACCAGGATGCCGTCGACCGGCATGGCCGGGAAGCCGTAAGCCTCGGCCCATCGGCCGGACAGGTACTCGGCGGCCCGCTCTGGGGTACCGACGCCGCCGCCGACGCAGACAGTGATGTTGGGCAACTTGCGCAGGTCGGCATACGTGGCGAGCAACAGGTCGTCGAGGTCCTCCCACGAGTGGTGACCGCCGGCGCGGCCGCCCTCGATGTGCACGATGACGTCCTTGCCGGATACCTCGGCGGCGATCTTGATGACCGACTTGATCTGGTCGATGGTTCCGGGCTTGAAAACGACGTGGCTGATACCGACGCTGTTGAGCTCGTCGATCAGCTCGACGGCTTCCTCGAGGTCGGGGATGCCGGCAGACACGACGACGCCGTCGATGGGCGCCCCGGACTGACGGGCCTTCTGCACCAACCGCTTTCCACCTACCTGCAGCTTCCATAGGTATGGGTCGAGGAACAGCGAGTTGAACTGCACGGCGCGGCCCGGCTCGAGCAGCCCGGTGAGTTCGGCGATGCGGGCGTCGAAGATTTCTTCGGTGACCTGACCGCCACCGGCCAGCTCGGCCCAGTGGCCGGCGTTGGCGGCCGCGGCGACGATCTTGGCGTCAACGGTCGTCGGGGTCATACCGGCGAGCAGAATCGGCGAGCGTCCGGTCAGTCGGGTGAACTTGGTCGACAGCTTGACCGAGCCGTCGGGCAGCTTCACGGTGGTGGGCGCGTAGCTCGACCATGCCGGCGGAACCTCGGGCTCGGCGCCGACGGTGAACAGGTTGCGCTGTCCCGCGCGGGTGGCCGCCGGGACGAGGCCGACGCCCAAGCCGCGGATCACAGGAGCGGTCAGGCGGGTCACGGTGTCGCTCGGCCCGAGGTCGATGAGCCATTTGGCTCCGGCCTCGTGCAGCCGCTCGACCTCGGCCACCCAGTCAATCGGGCGCAAGAAGATGTATTCCGCCATCTCGTGTGCGAGTTCGGCGTCGATGCCGCACTTGGCGGCCCAGCGGTCGACGAGCTCGACGCCGTCGGCCAGGCGGGGGGTGTGGAAACCGACCTCGACCTGCACGCCCTGGAACACCGGGCTGAACACCGCGCCCCCGCGGAGCTTGTTCTTGCGCTCGGCCTCTTCCTTCTCCGTGATCTTCGCGCAGTACAGCTCGAAGCGGCCCAGCTGCTCGGGCGTTCCGGTGATGACGACGGAGCGCCGGCCGTTGCGGATCGACAGCACCGGCGGCAGCACGGTGCGGACGTCCTTGGCGAACTCCTCGAGCAGTTCGGCGATGCGGTCCGGGTCGGCGTTGCTGACCGAGACCATCGGCGACTTGTCGCCCCGGCCGACCATGCCGCGGCGGCGGGAGACCAGCGAGCCGGCGGCCCCGATCAACTGCAGCAGCGCCAGCAGTTCAGCGTCCTTGGCGCCCTTGGCCCGCAGCGATTCGCACGCCATGACGCCCTGCGAGTGCCCGGCCATCGCGACCGGCGGCGTGCCGTATAGGTCGAGTCCCTGCCGTGTCAATGCACGGATAGCGGCCATCTGGGCGAGCAGGATGCCCGGACCGGAGATCGCGGCGGTGATCAGTTGCTTGGTGGCGGGCACCGGCTCTTCGGCGGCCAGAGCGCGGATCCACTGCATGGGTTCGAATCCGATCGGGCGCACCACGACAAGCTCGCGCGCCACCGGCTCGAGAATCAGGGCGGCCTCACCGACGATCTCACTGAGCTCGGACTCGATACCGGCCGAGCTGACCAGTTCTTCCAGGTTCTCCAGCCAGGAGCCACCCTGGCCGCCGAAGGCGACCGCATACGGCTCTCCGGCGTTCAAACGATCGACTAGGGCGTGTGTACCTGCCAATGTTCCCGAGAGATCGTTCTCGCGGCCTGTGGTCACCCTGCTCTGTTCGTTGATCGTCACGTAGTTATCTCCCTCGGTACTATCTCTCGGGCGTATCGCTCATCGCTCGTGGTCTGTGGCTGTTGTCTCTGAAGCTTTGATGGCCCGCGCTCCCCTGCGGAGGCCATGCGATTCGGCGTCGAATCCCGACTGGTTCAGGTGCGTCCGGCACACGGGCCATCCGACAGTCTTGTCGACTGCCCCAGCGGACACTCCAGCCGTACTAAGAGTGGCATAAGAGACGGCACTATTTTCGCGCCCCAAATGGTTACTGGCGAGTTCTACGCGTGGGTAACCGCGTGTTCGGTAACGCCCGCCGGCGTGAGGGCGGAACGCATGCGGGACAAACGTCCTGCATGCAGGTGGTTACGGTCGAGTAGGCGCAACAGTGCAGATCAAGGCAGTATTGTTATGTAATCGTTATGTAAAAATTTCGGTCGATCGCACGGGACGCATCGACACGCACAGAGTCGACAACTCCGCACGATTTGTCTTCTCTCGGCTACTGGCTACCAGAAAGAGTTTGCTGGTTCTACTTACTGATCAGTAAGGTTTAGTCCCACTGCCCGAACCGGGGCTTGAGAACGTGGTTGATGTCGACCCCAATGCCCCCGACGTTGCGCTTGTCGATCTCGACCTGATGCAGGTGTGCGGCGGGATGCGTGAAGCCCGGTGGCGAGCCCCAGTTGTGCTGCCAGAAGTACGAACCCAGCCCATCCTGCAGAGCCCAGTCGATGGTCCTGGCGTTGGCGTACACCCCCACGCGCTGATGGCCGAGCACCGCTTCCCAGCCGCGCAGATACGGCGCCACCTGGCTCTTGTACTGCTCGTAGCTGGGATCGTCATCGATCGACGCGTAAATCGGCGCCCCGTACGACCCGCCCGCTGCGACGTGTAACTGCCAGCCCCGCTTGGCGTGTGCGACGCCCGCGTTCTGCCCGCCGAGCCAGTCCGCGCTGTCCTGCTTGCCGTACTGATAGCACGACACGATCTTCAGCCCGTTCTGATACAGATCGCGGGCCTCGGTCAGCTGGATCGGCTTGCCGAGCATCCAGGCACCACCGGGCCGCCGATCAGAGACGTATCGGATGGCGCCCAGTGCGCCGGATGCCCGCAGATCGCCGGCCCCGATGACACCTGCCGCGTAATCCAGCACGATCCCGAGTGGCGCCGCCGCCGCCCGTGGTGGCGCCAGCGCCGCCGACACCGCCTGCAGGCTGGCGCCAAGACCGAGCACGGCGGGCGCGGCGCCGGCGTATTTGAGCACGTCGCGCCGAGATATTCCCACATGTCACAGAATATGACACCAGCATCAATTTTCACGTTAACGCCATTGGTCACATCTGTATGAAGATGACGTAGGCGGGCCGGCCAACACACCGCCGCGAGGCCGCAGCTATCGCGCGAAAGTGCGAGTGGACCGCGCAATCACTGCAGTCTCGCGGAATCAGCTCCCGTCGGTCATGCCATGGTGGTCTTGGAGTGCGACCGAAGGTAAGCGGCGACTCAGACGTGCGAAACCAGTGGTCAAATGCGCTCAAGATC
>JAJKIB010000135.1 GCA_021154745.1 Mycobacterium sp. | reverse complement strand
GGTCGGGATCATCGCGATCATCTGGTCGGCCGACGCCTTGAGCTGAGCGGAGCTCACACCGCCCTTGTGGAGTGCTTCCTGCCCACGCATGAAGGCCAGCAGAGTGGTCGCCAGTGCGCGAGGATTCTGCTTCCTGTCGATCGTTCCGTCGCGCTGCGCCTCTTTGATGCAGGTGGCAAGTTCGGTGGTCCATGTCGCGTAGGCATGCTCGACGGCGCGCTCGACGGTCTCATCGGTGGCGCCGAGTTCGGCGGCGCTCTTGGCCATCATGCAACCGCGGCGCGACTTGTCGGCGGCAATCCCCCTCGCCTGAGCGCGGATGTGGCGGGTCAGCCGGTCGTACGCGCTGTACGCGGGATCGCGGAGCTGGGCGCGAACGCCGTCGAGCGCGGTGCCGATGTAGTCGTCGAGCGCCCGCACAAAGAGTCCGTGCTTATCACCGAACGCCCCGTACAGGCTGCCCTTGCCCAGGCCCGTAACCGACGTCAGGTCGTCGACCGACGTCGCGGCGTACCCACGCGACCAGAACTCGTCACGTGCGGCGGCAACCACATCGCCTTCATCGAACATGCGGGGACGGGGCATGTCCGCCAGGTTACTCTATTATGGAATGAGCGGTACGAATTGATTTTGCGCGGGCACCGAGAGCATCTCCGAGAGTCCATAGCGCCACGCCGATCAACACCAGATCCTTGAGCAGAAACTGTCCAGGTTGGGCACCGAGGACAGGGATGCCACCGTAGTGCGTTGCCACAACGCCGGGAGTCGTGAACAAGAAGCTCAACGTGCCAAGGAAAAGCACCACCGCCAGCGCGCTGCCCACTGCCGAGACGGTCGGCCACACCGGCCGAAGCGCGATCAGAACCGCGGCGATGATCTCGGCCGTACCCAGCGCGGCCGCCACGGCGCCGACGCTGAGGAAGTCGTAGATCCAGGACATCAGCGGGCTGTGCTCGATGAGCACCCGGGCCTCCATTTTTGCGTACTTGCCGAAGCCGATCCACGCCAGAACGATCACGAGGCCGTACCGGCTCACGATCTGACCGGCAGTGCTCAGAAACTTCGACATCGTTGTGTCCCTTCAGCAGTTTTTGGTGGGCAGAATCTGCCATGTCGTAGTGGTCCAACGCGGCCCCTCCGTTACGCGGTCGCACGGGGCGTGAGGCGTCACCGATTCGTTAGACGGGTCGGGCCAGCCGCGCAATAGGCTGGCCGGCGTGCGGATTGGTCGCAGGGAGGCGGTGGCGGTCACCGTCGGCGCGCTCCTGGTGATCGCGGCGTTCGTCGTGCCGCACTTGCACCTCAACTTTTTGGCTGGCACAGTCACGCCGCTGATCCACGCGTCGGCGACACGGCTCCACAGCTTCGCGGATACCGCGCCGATCTTCGGATGGTGGAACGCCCACGTCGGCTGGGGCACCGTCCCGGCGATCGTCATCGGCATCGCAGCGGTCCTCTGGGGACAATCGGTCGCGCTTCGCCTGCGGTGGCGGGCACTGCCGTGGGTCACCTGGGCCACCGCATGCGCGTGGGCGTTCTCGCTGGCCATGATCGACGGCTGGAACCGCGGCTTCGCCCACCGCCTCACCGCGCAGCACGAGTACCTGCGCCAGGTGCCCACCATCACCGACATTCCCGACGCGGTACGCACTTTCGCCACCAGAATCCCTGATTTCCAAACGAATTCGTGGATCACCCACGTGTCGGGCCATCCACCGGGCGCGCTGCTGACGTTCGTCTGGCTCGACCGCATCGGCTTGGGCGGCGGCGCATGGGCAGGACTGTTGTGCCTGCTCGTGGGGTCTAGCGCGGCGGCCGCGATAGTGGTGGCGGCCCGCGCCTTGGCGGACGAGAACACGGCCCGGCTGGTAGCGCCCTTCGTTGCGGTGGCGCCGACGGCCATCTGGGTCGCGGTGTCCGCCGACGGCTACTTCGCCGGCGTGGCCGCGTGGGGCATCGCCCTGTTGGCGTTGGCCGCCCGGCGTACGGCGCGGCGACCGGTGGTGGCCGCCGCGGGTTCGGGGCTCTTGCTCGGCTGGGGCATCTTCTTGAACTACGGCCTGACGCTGATGGCTGTGCCCGCGGTCGCGGTGCTGATCGCGGGCGTGGACTGGCGATCCGCCGTGCGCGCCGTGGTTCCCGCGGTGCTTGCCGCGCTGGCGGTCGCCGGCGTGTTCGCTATCGCCGGCTTCTGGTGGTTCGACGGCTACACGCTGGTGCAGGAACGCTACTGGCAGGGCATCGCCAAGGACCGGCCGTTCCAGTATTGGTCGTGGGCGAACTTCGCGTCGGTGGTGTGCGCGATCGGGCTGGGCAGCGTGGCCGGTATCGGCCGAGCATTCGACATCGCGGCGATCAAGCGGCGCTCCGGTCTGTATCTCGTGGTGCTCGCCGCGCTGCTGGCCATCGTGTGCGCCGACCTATCGATGTTGAGCAAGGCCGAGACCGAGCGCATCTGGCTGCCGTTCACGGTGTGGCTCACCGCGGCCGGGGCGTTGTTGCCGCCGCGGTCACAGCGTTGGTGGCTGGCGCTCAACGTCGTCGAGGCTCTGCTGCTCAACCACTTCATCTTGACGAACTGGTAGCAGCCTCGCCGCCAGGTAGTACAGCGGCACACAGGCCCACACGATCCCGAGCGAAATCCATAGACCCAGTGGGTAATTGCGGTCCAGCACGGTCATGTTGTCGGGGCGCATGCCGGGCTTGCCGTACACCGGGATCGCGAGAAACACCAGCACGACGCTGCAGAACGCGGCCACCGCAATGGGGGGCCACCATCGAGCCGGAATCAGCCGGCGGGCGGCGAAACCCAACGCGACGCACACCGGCGCGAACACGAGGTCGTGCAGCACCACACCGACCAATGCCCAGACCACGATCCGCATGATGATCACCGGCGGGTTGTCCCACACCAGCACCGCGCCGTAGGCGCCTAACGCCACGCCGAGGATGATCAACGCGACCCTCATGGCACGACCTCAATCCGCGACAGCCATTTCGTCTGCAGCACACCGGGCCTGGTCGGCGCGATGAGCCGGCAGGGATACCCGTGATCGAGGTCCAGCGTCTGGCCGTTGAGCTTCAGCGCGATCAACGTCTTGGCGTCACCGGCATGCCGAGCCGGCAGTACCGTCCGCGAATAGGGCCCCGGCGGTTCCAGCGAAACCATCCGCACGTCCGAGTCGCGCGAACCGCCGACGGCGGCGACGAGGTCGGCCAGCACGACCCCTGTCCACTCGGCGTCGGCGCTCCACCCTTCGACACATGCGATCGGCAGCCGGTGCGTCGCCTGCGGCATCGCCGCCAGTTCGGCGACCGTGAATCCTCGTGTCGTCGCCCCGTTCGTCACCGTCAACCGGTAGTCCGGCGACTGCGCGCTGCGCAGTACCCCGGCAGCGATCGCCGACCGGTTCACCGGAACGCCTTGCGGCCCTTGCCCTGAGCGCGGTGCGAGCACGGACACCTTGCGCAGCAGCGGTATCGTCTGTCCTGCCGTGACGACCGTGGCGAGCGCTACCGCGACCCACGTCCCGCGCAGGACCGTGCGCCGCGTCGGGCCGACGAATTCGGGTGTGTCGTCGACGGGCTCCCCCAGCGCGCGACGGATGATCGGCAGCTTCACACCGATGTGCACCAGCACCGCGCCCGCCGCGACGTATGCCATCGCGTAGTGACTGGTGGTGAAGAAGAACTTGAACGCATACCACTGCGCGATGTTCATCAACCCGGTGGACAGTTGAAACAGCATGGCGCCGATGAGCACCAGGATCGACAACCGCTCGATCTGCCGGACCAGCCCGCCGATGATGGGACGCTCGAACAGCTTTGGCCACACCGACCACAGCTTGACGATGATCAGCGGAATGGCCGCGATGCCCGAAATGACATGCAGCCCCTGGGTAACGCGGTACAGCCAGACCGGCCGGGTGGGCCAGAAAAACCAGGGCTGCGGATGCTGGATGAAGTGACTGATCAGCCCGGTGACGAAGCACACCGCCACCGCGACGCCCAGTGCGAGACCGACGCGGGCGGTGACGGCCGTGCCGCGCAACGTGGTGGTCGTCATGTCGACGCCAGACAGGCCACCACGCGGCGGCCGATGGGATGGATTGCCGTGAGCGCAAGGCCCACGTCGTCGGCCAGCCGCGCCGCGCAGTCGATGCCGACCGACGCCCACTGGAACCACGGGCCGATCGTGCGCGACGATTCGAGCCGGACCCGTCCGGTGTGGATTCCGTCGATGGCCGAGTCGAATTCGGCCAAACAGCGTCCTCCCTGACGCAGCAGTTCGCCGGCCCGTCGCAGGATCCGCCAGGGGTCACCGCCGAGGCCGACGTTGCCATCGGCCAGCAGCACGTTGTGCCACCGGCCGGTGCCCGGCAGCGGATCGAACACGTCGCGGCGCAGGGCCGGGGCGCCGCTGCGGCGTGCCAGTGCGACGGCGGTGGCGGACTGGTCCACCCCAAGCGCAGGCACACCGCGCTGGATCAGGTGCGCCACCAGACGTCCAGGGCCGCAACCCAAATCGATCGTAGGGCCGTCACACAGCCTGACGACGGCGTGGTCGAACCGCTCGTCGGCATTGCGGCCGCCGAGCCAGCTGCGCACGGGAAGGCGGTCGACGCGGCCGTCGTCATGACGGAGCCAGCAGCGCTCGCCATCGAGCGCGCGGTCATAGAGGTTACCGAGCATGTGACACGTCCCTGGTGGCCAGAGCGAACCGGCTGTCCGGTGGGCACTGCTGCCGAACCACGTCGACATCCGCGACGGTGTCCACATCCGCCAGCGTGGGAACCAAACTCACATGTGCACCAGTGTCGCCAAGTGCCGCCAGCGTTACAGCGCCGGTGTCGGATCGCGACATCGGAATCGCGCGGAGGCAGTCGGCCATCGCGGCATCGGTGACGCCGAGCACCCACCAACCGCCATCGCGAGCGAGGCCGAGCACCGCGTCGGCAGCGAGAAGTTCGCGTGCGCATTCCCCGATCAGTTCGGCGGTCACCTGCGGAGTGTCCATTCCGATCTGCAGGACCGGCAGTCCGCCGGCGGCCGCGGCGGCGTCGACGTGCGCATTGGCCAGCCGGTCGGCGAAGTCGGTGCCGCGCTGCGCGACGACGGTGAAACCGGCGAGGTGGGCGGATATCTCGTCACAAGCGCTGGCCGGGGTCAGCTCGCCGGTCAGCGCCACCACCCGCGCCGCGACCGGCGCTGCGACCACCGCATCGAGGGTGTCCAGCAGTGCGGCGGCGGCGATGTCGGCCGCGGCCCGGTCACCGAGACTGGCTGCCAGCCGGGTCTTGGCCTGCCCCGGCACCGGCGCCTTGGCGACGACCAACACGACGACGGGGATCATCAGATCACCCGCCAGAAGTCCAGCGCCGCAACGAAACTCCCGCGCACCGACCCGCTGATCTTCGACTTGCCGCCGGTGCGCGGGCCGTATGCGACGTCGCGTTCGACCACGCGCCAGCCCGCTTGCGCCGCGCGCACCAGCAGTTCCAGCGGATAGCCGGATCGGCGGTCTGTCACGCCCAGCGCCAGGAGCGGCTCGCGGCGCGCCACCCGCATGGGCGCGATGTCATGGACGGGCAGCCCGTACCGGGTGCGCAGCCGCCAGCACACCGCCGCGGTGCCCAGCCGTGCGTGCCACGGCCACCGCAGTCCGTTGACAGCCCGGCGGCACCCGATGGCCATGTCGGCGCCGCGGTCGAGCTCATCGACCAACGCCGGCAGTTCGCGTGCGTCCAGCGACCCGTCGGCATCGATGACCGCCACGATCGGGGTCGTTGCCGCCACGACCCCGGCATGCACTGCCGCCCCGTAACCCGGTCGTTGTTCGGCGACCACGTCGGCCCCGTGCCGTCGCGCCACGTCCGCGGTGCCGTCGGTGCTGTTGTTGTCGACCACCAGCGCCCGGTACCTGGCAGGCATCGCGGCAAGCACCCCGGGTAGCGATGCTGCCTCGTTGAGGCAGGGCAGCACCACCGTGACGTCGGGCATAGCATCTGACCGTAGGCCAGTCAGGACCGGAACACACAAGAATCAACCGTGACAAAAGCATGACATCGGCGCAGGTAGCGGCGTCGCAGGGCTAACCTCATGAGTTGTGACGCGAGTGCTGATTGCCGACGACGACATTGTGGTGCGCGATGTCGTACGCCGGTATCTGGAACGCGACGGCCTCGACGTCTCGATCGCGCACGACGGCAACGAGGCGCTGCGGCTGCTCGGCTCCGAGCACATCGACGTCGCGGTGCTCGACGTGATGATGCCGGGCCCGGACGGGCTGACGCTGTGCCGCAGCATGCGTCAGCGCGGCGGCTACACCGTTCCGGTGATCCTGCTGACCGCGCTCGGCGAGGAGGACGACCGGATCGCCGGCCTGGAGGCGGGTGCCGACGACTACCTCACCAAGCCGTTCAGCCCACGGGAGCTGGCGCTGCGGGTCCGCTCGGTGCTGCGGCGGGCGCCTTCGCCGGTGAGCGTGCTGCCGATCGACATCACCGTTGGAGACATGACGGTCTCGACGGCCGCGCGCTCGGTGAGCATCAACGGCGAGCCGGTCAGCCTCACCAACCGCGAATTCGACCTGCTGGTGTTCTTCCTCACCCATACCGACACCGTGTTCTCCCGCGAGGAACTGCTGAAACAGGTGTGGCGCTGGGACTTTGGCGATCTGTCCACGGTCACCGTGCACGTCAAGCGGCTGCGGTCCAAGCTCGGCGATCACCATCGGGTGCAGACGGTATGGGGCCGAGGATATCTGTGGAGCGGTGATGAGCGCTCGCGCGAAGAACAGAAGGCCTAGACAGTGCCGGCGAATGACTTCTGGGAGATCGTCGGGTGGGCGCTGGCCTGCTCGGTGCCCGTCGTGTTGGCCGGGGCGATCATCATCCGGCTGGCGCGGTCGTGGTCGCTGGCGGTCAGCATGGTGGCGCTGGTGCTGATCCCGACGTTGGCGACGTTCACCGGCGTGCTGGGCGCCAGCGGGTTCATGATCACCGAGACGTTCGAGCGGACCGCCGTCGTGTTGGTGATCGTGTCGGTGGTGACGATCCCCGCCGCGGTGATGCTGGCGCGCTACCAGGCCCGAAGGACGGTGTGGGAGCAGGAGATCCGCGACTCCGAGCGGGCGGCCGAGCACTCGCGACGCCGGCTGGTCGCGTTCGTCAGCCACGACCTACGCACGCCGCTGGCCGGGATCCGGGCGGTGTCGGAGGCGATCGCCGACGGCGTGGTGCCCGAT